>JAACEA010000320.1 GCA_009936695.1 Planctomycetia bacterium | reverse complement strand
GATCAGGTGGTGGACGATGTCGTCATCGACCGCTTCGATCACAAGCATCTCAACCTCGACCTGGACGACTTCAACGACCGGGTGCCGAGCGTCGAGAACATCGCGGCCCGTTGCGTGGATCTGCTTCGCGATCCCGTCGCCGCCATTCCCGGCGATTGCCGACTCCACGGCGTGAAGGTCTGGGAGACCCCGCGCACCGCCTGTACAGTGCTGGCCTGACTCCGCACCTCCGCCCTGGGAACCCCGCATGCAGATTCGATTCATCGTTCTCGCCCTCGTGCTCGCCACCGCCCTTCCGGCCTTCGCCGCCGGGGTGGAGGACTGGGACGGCCTGAAGTCCGACTACACCCAGCTCCGGAAGTACATGTCCTCGAAGCGTCGGATCGGCCCGGCCGAGCGGACCGCCCTCGAAGGTCTCCTCGAGCGACTGGACGTCTTCATCGACGAGAACCCCGACGATCGACGGGCCCTCGCGATGGACATCAGCGTGTCGACCTGGCTCGGACGCACCGACCGGGTCGAACGGGACTATGAACTGCTCGCCCAGCTCACCGACTCCGACGCCGTCTGGCTGGCCTGGGCGAAGATGCGGCTCGCGGAGAACCGCTACGACGAGGCGGGCGCGATGGCTCGAAGCCGCTCCTACGATCTCGCCGAGACCCCCGAGATCGCGATCATCGACGCGCGGTCGAGAATGTCGCGGAACGAGTTCCAGGCCGCCATCGACGCGATCGACGCGATTCCGGAGTCGGGTCTCGAAAAGCCGGGCGTCCGAGCGAATGCCAACCGCTACCGGAGCATGAGTCAGCGCTGGCTCGCGCTCTGGGAGGAGGAGACCGCGGCTCGAGCCGCGGAGGAGGCCGCGGGGACGGCACCGGTGATGCAGTTGATCACCAGCCGCGGCCCGGTCACCGTCATGTTGTTCGAGGAGCAGGCCCCGAACACCGTCGCCAACTTCATCGAACTCTCCGAGCAGGGCTTCTACAACGGCACCCGGTTCCATCGGGTGGAACCGAACTTCGTGGTCCAGGGCGGCGACCCGAACTCGCGTCCCGGGACGCCGGGGGAACCCGGGACCGGCGGGCGAGGAGCGCAGATTCCGGACGAAGCCGGCCGCGACGACAAGCGTCTCCACTTCGCGGGCGCTCTGGCGATGGCGAAGGCGCCCAACCCGAACGTTCCGGGCTCGTCCATCCCGAACACGTCGAGCTCCCAGTTCTACGTGGTGCTCGAGCCGACCGAGTCGCTGAACAAGGAGTACACGGTCTTCGGCCGGGTGATCGACGGCATGGAGGTCCTGCAGCGGATCCGTCGCGACGACGAGCTGACCGCGGTCACCACGATCTCCCGCCCCGAGCGGGAGTACAAGGCCACCACGATGCTGCCGCCGAGCGTCCCGCCCGCCGGCACCAAGATCGACCTCCCCTAGGTCTGACGAATCACCTTTGCAATTCCCACCACTCCGGTGAAAGGACTCCCATGGCTCGCCTCGTCCGAATCGAAGGAACCGGCCCCATCAAGATCGAACCGCAGGAGAAGCCGGTCTTCGTCTGCGGCTGCGGACTGACCGAGAACTTCCCCTTCTGCGACGGCGGGCACAAGCGATGCCGGGACGAGGAACCGGAGGCGTTGTATCGATATGACGTCGAAACGGGCACCGCCGTCAAGGTGGATCCGGCCGACGACTAGGCGTCAGGTCAGTTCGGCTTCGCCGAGCAGGCTGAATCCCTTGCGAAGCAGGATCTGCCCCGCGAAGGTGTGGTCATCGACCGCGATCGCCATCGCGGGGGGGCCGTCACCGGTCCGATTGATCGGGTAGGTGAATGCGATGTTCACCTCCGCGGCCAGCAGGAAGCGGAGCGCCTCGCGCAGCGACCCGTCGGTGACCAGCTCGAAGACCAGGATGTCGAGTTCGGAAAACGTGAAGTCGTTCTGCCGCAGGGCGAAACGGGCGCCGTCGGCGTTGTCGCAGACCAGCCGGACCACGGCATGGTCGCTGGAGTCGAGCACGCAGGTCGCCCGGACGTGCACGTCCGACGCCGCCTCGAGCATCTCGAGCAACTCCAGCATCTTCCCCACGCGATTGTCGAGAAACACGCTGAACTGGCGGACGGAGGGCGGAACGTATCCCCGCTCGGTCTCGGGCATCTGCATGGACATGGGCGTTCCGTTCGAGGCGTTCCGTTCAGGTCGTGACGACGCGAAGCGTCGCGTCGCGGGTCTGGTTCGGTCCGGGCGCGCGAGTATACCGCCTCAGCCCTCGGTCGCCGTCGCCCCACTCCGGACGAATTCGACGGCGTCGACGGCGGGAACGAGTCCGG
>JAACEA010000319.1 GCA_009936695.1 Planctomycetia bacterium | reverse complement strand
CTTGACGTCGATCCAGCGGATCGCTTCGGGGTCGCGGTGGCCATCGACGGAGACCGCGTCTTCATCGGCAACGACGGGCGCCGAGACGGGCCCCCCGCCGCCGGAATGGTGACGGTCCACGAACGCGTCGAAGACGAATACCGGGAGACCGTGCGGCTCCGATCTCCACGGTCACGGGCCGGAGATGAATTCGGCGCCGATCTCGCCATCGCCGACGATCTGCTCGTCGTGGGTGCGCCGGGAATGAACGAGGAGCGCGGTGGGGCGTGGCTCTTTCGACTTCGGAACGGCCGCTGGAAGGCGGTCGGCCCGGTGACCCCCTCCACCCCGAACGCCGGTGACCGGTTCGGCGAGGCGGTCGCGATCGAAGGCGGACTCATCGTGGTGGGTGGACCGAGAGCGGACGTGAAGGGTGTGCTCGATCGTGGTCGCGTCGCGTGCTTTCGGGTCGTCGACGATCGAATTCAACCGCCGATCGAACTGGAACCGCCCATCGCGCTCACCGGACTCCGATTCGGCACCGCCCTCGCCGTCGGCAACCTCATCGTCGTGGGCGCACCGGGATTCGACGTTCCAAACCGACCTCCCAAGGACGGGCTCGTGGATCGAGCCGGCGGGGCCTGGCGTTTCTCGACCGATCGGCCCCACCGACGAGAGGGCATGCTGTTGCGACCCGACCCCGCGCGGCTCGATCGCGCCGGACGTTCGATCGTGATCCTGCCCGGCGACCGAATCGTGGTCGCGGCCCCCCGAGCGACGCTCGGGGCCCCGAGGAGCGGCGTCATCACCGTCCATGATCGACCACGCCGGGAATACGCCGCTCCGATCGGCCCGGAAGCCGGCCTCGGAACCCGGATGACGTCTTCACCGACCATGCTGGCCGCCACCATTCCCGGCCGCAGAGACGCCACCGGCCGCGTGGATGCCGCTGTACGAATCAACCGCATCGGGGATCGCGTCTTGATTCCAGTCCTCGATCTCGTGGGTCTCGGGGTCGGCGGGAGCGTTCAACGCATCGATTTCGATCCACCGGGGCTTCGCCTCGCGATCGGCGTGATGCCGCCTGGCGACGGTCTTCCTGCCACGGGCGTCGTCCATGTGGTCGACTTCTCGCCGCCGGGCATCCATCGTCGAGCCGATCATCGGCACGGCGGCCGTCCGATCCACGCGGACGTGTTCGAGTAGGCGTCGACACCGGATCGGCCGAGCCTCGGTTCAGAAAGTGTCGAGCAGGGTCGATTCCGCGGACGTGATCCAGTCGTCGCCCGAGGCGACGGACTCGCGGATCGCTTCGCGAAGAAACCGGGCCTCCTCGAGATTGCCTTGCTCCAGAAAGATCCGGATCGCATCGAGGAGTTCGGTGGTCGCAGTCGTCGTATCGGGCATGATCGATCCCCTGTAATCGATTTCTCGCCGCCCCTCCTCAAGCACCATCGGTCGATCGACGCATTCGACTCACCCCGGAACTCCCAAGCGGGGTGAACGCCCCATGGCCCATGGCCCATGGCGATGTCTCCTGACGATGTGGCGGGGCGTCGGCGAAGAGGAGGACTGCATCCCGATGCCTCGAGATGCGGGATCGAGCCCGACTCAGGGAGCCGGATGCCCCTTCGCGAGGAGGTCCTCGCCCGGCTCGGGTGCCAGGCCGGTTTCGGAGCGCGGACGGACGCCTGCATAGAAGCGATCGATCACCGCAGACCAGTCGTCGAGCGATTCCGCGGCGATGAACGCCTTCTTGACCGCCGCTGCTTCCGGATGGATCGCCGCGAACTTGATTCCGAACTTCCGCATCTGCCGACTCGCGACCCGTTCACCGTGGATGACGCTCGCGTATCGGAAATGATCCCGGAGCGTCTCGCCCTGCTCGCGAATCGAAGGCGGCGTCGGTGTCCGGCCCGCCATGAGTTCACGCGCGTGATGGAAGATCCACGGATTTCCGATGCAGCCACGCGCGACGGAGACGCCACTCACGCCGGTCAGCTCGATCATCGAGAAGATGTCCTCGACGGTCCACACGTCACCCGAGCCGAAGATCACCCGATCGGGATTTCGATCCACCAGATCCTGCAGGAACTCCCATCGGCCCGGGCCGACGTAACGCTGCTCGACCGTTCGACAGTGAACCGTGGCCCAGGCGTACCCGAGTTCGTACGCGGCATCGAAGATCCGTTCGAAGTTGGCCGCCATTTCGGGCGTGTCGTCGAAGGCCCGCCGCAGCTTCACGGTGGTGACTCGGTCACCGGCCGCCTCGCGCACCGCCCGGAGGATCTCGATGGCCGCGTCGGGATGGGCGAGAAAGTGACCCCCCCGCGAACGCTTCTTGATCTTCTTGACCGGACACGCCAGATTGACGTCGACGACCTCGTAGCCCATGCCCGCGATGATCTCGGTGCCGAGGGCCATCTCCTCGGGATCGGAGCCCATGATCTGGCCGGCGATCGGATGATCCTCGAGCCCGGCCGCGACGTTGTCCTCGATCTCGCCCATCCCGCACTCGGCCGCGATCAGGTCGGGATCCTCCTTGCGGCGGCCCTTTCCCCCGTTCACGAGGGTCCGGTCGAGGAGCGCCTCCGTCACGCAGAAGGGACAGCCGTGGCGACGGGCGATGAGTCGCATCGCCCCGTCGGAGTAGCCTGCGAGTCCGGCCTGGAAGAACGGCGCATCAAACCCGGGAACCGCACCGGGGATCCGGGGGTCCAGCACGTGTGTCGCGGCGATCTCGGCGATCGAGCGCGACAACGTCCGTTCAGGTACTCCATCTGGTCGCATGCCGACGCTCATGCCCTGATCGTAGCACCTCCCCGGCGTTCTCCCGAGGCCGGGATGCGATCGACGGCCTCCGCTACCATGCAGGC
This sequence comes from Planctomycetia bacterium, assembly GCA_009936695.1. GTDB lineage: Bacteria > Planctomycetota > Phycisphaerae > Phycisphaerales > SM1A02 > UBA12014. The sequence continues at coordinate 463 of JAACEA010000319.1, read as the reverse complement.
GATGCAGGCATCCACGCGGACCCAACCTCGCCGGGCGGAACCGGTCACCGGTCGAACGCAGATCGGCCCGATGCTTCTCGTGGCGTTGGTGGTGGTCGGACTCGCCGGATGCGGCGGGCGGCGGTACGAACCGTCCCGGGCGACTCGACCCTACCCCGAGGAACTCGGGCAGGGATCGATGATCACGGTCCAGGTGTTTCGGGATGCCGGAGACCTGATCATCGTCAACGCGTCACCCCAGTCGTTCGAGGAAGTGGATGTCTGGGTCAATCATCGATACATGCTCCAGATCGATCGGCTCGCCGCCGGCGAGACTCGTCGGGTCTGGTTCGGCGACTTCTTCGATCAATGGGGCGAGACGCCGGTGGCCGGTGGCTTCTTTCGCACCGAGGCGCCGACTCCGTCGGTCATCGTCCAGCTCCAGATCGACGAGACGAGCCCCCTGCTCGGAACGGTGGCGATT
>JAACEA010000030.1 GCA_009936695.1 Planctomycetia bacterium | reverse complement strand
TCGCCCATCCCATGCCCACCACTCGCTGCTTGTAGCGAACCCGCACGTCGCGGGCCGCGAACACCCAGACCAGTTCCCGATGTCGCCAGACATCGCCGAGTCCGAGCGTCGGCCAGCCCGTGACCGGGCGAATGACGGTGGTGGTGTCCGCCGGGTCGATGCCCCCGGATCCGGACGTCGGCGTTGCGTCGGCGGCGTCCATTTCAATCTCCGCCGTGTCGCGCGGCGAGATCGCGTAGGAATGCGGTGAGGACATCGCCGGTCTGTTCGATTCCCGGGCCCATCTCGAATCGATACACCTCCGCTCGACGCGCGATCGCCAGGCTCGTGCGGAGTCGTGAGAGCGCGAGCCCGCCCTTCCCGAAGAGTTCGAAGGCCGAACTCTGGAGCACGAACTCGACGCCCTGGTAGAGACCCAGGCCGACCACCGCATCGGAGATCAGCGGGCGAATCGCGGCGCGACGCGGCAGCGGGACCATTCGGGATGCGCCGGCGGTGAAGCGTTTGCCGATGAGGATCGCCCCGATCGGGACCGGGCCCGAGAGCTTCGATTCGAACGCCCGCATGTCGATCAGGGTCTTGGGGCCGAATTCCATCCGTTCGATCTCGAGCCGCATCGATTCGGGAACCTCGGGAAGGCTCGTGCCGGGACGGACGCCGATCCGCATCGGAAAGGGATCGATCGAACCATCGCGTCGCATGAGCGGCGAGTCTTCGGACAGCAGACGGACGCCGTCGGTCTGCAGCATTCGAAGGGCCATCGTGGTCTTGCCGCCGGAACTGGGAAGCATCAGCAGCACCGCTCGACCACCCGTCTCCAGTCCGAGTGCATGTACGCGGGTTCGTCCGGTGCGATCGAAGTGGGCGCCCACATGGGAGAGCACGGTGAGGAATGCCGCCTCGTGGGCGAGATGGCGATCGTCCGAGTGGATCGCGCAATGTCGTCCGCCGTCGCTGATCACGCTGAGCGCGCGACCACCGTAATCGAGGTAGGACCGGTCCCCGTCGCGATAGACGACGTTGCGGGGCGTGTGCTGCACGGCCTCGAGCCTCGGAAGCGTCGGTCGGCTGCCGAAGTCGCGGAACACGATCTCGAGATCGTGTCGGCCCGTCGATTGTGTCGCGAAGAGCGAGAAGTCGGTCTGGATATCGGACACCCGAACCGGGTCGCCGTCACTGCGAGCTTGGATTCTGAAGCCATGAAAATCGAAGGAGACGGAGGCGCTGCCTGATCCATCGGTCGCGGCTTCGGAGTGAAACGATCGTTGATCGGCGTTTGGTAGTGCGTCGGGCATTCGCGGTCCGTCTTGATTTCGTCGATTCCGTTCGCGAAAGGCGGATGGCAATGTAGTATGAAGTGCTCGACAGCTTGGGGCGAGATACTCATTTCTCTCGCTTTCCCGCTCGAGGGCAGTCCTATATTTCCGGGATGCGTTCCGGCGACGCTCAACGACGCCGATCGACAGCCCTCCGAGCCAGTCCGGTTCGGCATTGGGGCATTGGAATGATCCGAGGACACGCGGATGTATCAGCCCGGCAGGGCTGGCGGGTCATGTCGCGGTGACTCACGGAACGCGACCGTTTCTGATCGTGGAGAGAAAGAGGTTCGAACTTGGTTTCCAACAGACGAGCGAATGAAGAGATCGACACGCTGGTGATCGGCGGTGGCCCCGCCGGCCTCACCGGTGCGCTGCACATCCAGGGGCTCGACGCCGAACGGGTGCCGGTGGTGCTCGAGGCGGGTGACCGGGTTGGTGGCATCGCCCGAACTGAATCCCACCGCGGATATCGGTTCGACATCGGTGGGCATCGTTTCTTCACGAAGGTGCCCGAGGTCAAGGCCTTCTGGGAGGACCTCATGGGGGACGACTTCATCGACGTCCCGCGGTCGAGCCGGATCTACTATCAAGGCTGTTTCTTCGACTATCCACTCCGGGTCGGAAACGCGCTCGGCAATCTCGGGCTGATGGAATCGGCACGGTCGGGCTTGAGCTGGATGAAATGGCGGATGTTCCCCGTGCGCAACGAGGAGAACTTCGAGGAGTGGGTCTGCAACCGATTCGGTGGCAGGCTCTACTGGCATTTCTTCCGAACCTACACCGAGAAGGTCTGGGGTATTCCGGGCACCGAGATTCAGGCCGACTGGGCCGCCCAGCGGATCAAGGATCTGTCGCTCTTCAAGGCGGTCGTGGATGCGGTGTTCAAGCGCGGCGAATCGACGAGTCTCATCAAGTCGTTCAAGTACCCACGGCTCGGGCCGGGGCAGCTCTGGGAGCGCGCGGCGGATCGAATCGAATCCCAGGGCGGGGAGGTCCGGCTTGACACCGCCGCCACCGCCATCCATCACGACGGAGAGCGGGTCCTCGAAGTCGAGATCGAATCTCGAAACGGTGATCAGCGTCGAATCACGCCTCGATCGGTCCTTTCTTCGATGCCGCTCACCCAGTTGGTTCGGGCGATGAATCCGCCCGCGCCGCCCGAGGTGCTCGAGGCATGCGACGGCCTGCGATACCGGGACTTCCTGATCGTCACGCTGGTGCTCGACCATGCGGATCCGTTCCCCGACAACTGGATCTACATCCACGAGCCGAACGTGAAAGTCGGTCGCATCCAGAACTTCCGGGCCTGGTCGAAGGAGATGGTCCCCGACGACGCCACCGCCAGCATCGGGATGGAGTACTTCTGTCACGAGGGCGACGGCCTCTGGGCTTCCGACGACGAGGCGTTGATCGAGCTGGCGCGAAAGGAACTCGCCGAACTCGGGCTGGCGCCGGCATCGAGCGTGGTCGACGGCAAGGTGATCCGGCAGAAGAAGGCCTATCCGGTCTACGACGCCGGCTATCAGGCGCGGGTCGAGACGATCCGCCAGTGGCTCGAACGCTTCCGGAATCTCGAGACCTCGGGACGCAACGGAATGCATCGTTACAACAATCAGGATCATTCGATGGTCTCGGCGATGGTCGCGGCCGAGCGTCTGGTCGATCCAGTCAACGCGGGGGATCCCTGGTCGGTGAACGTCGAACGTTCCTACCAGGAGGAGTTCCGCGTGAAGCCTCGGTCCGAGGAGCGGGTCGTTGGCGGCTGAGGCGTCGAGTGCGT
>JAACEA010000004.1 GCA_009936695.1 Planctomycetia bacterium | reverse complement strand
TGGTCGGAGAGATGCAGCACGACCCGCTCCGCCTCGGCGGCGAGTGCGGTTCGGATTCCGGCACGGGCGGAATCCAGCATCGTCCCATCAGGATCGACGTGGACCACGGTGGCGGGCCGGTGCTCGAGCGCGGCGATGATGCTGGTCGCATGGTGTCCGACCGTGACCACGACTTGGTCGGCCACGGGCGCGACCGTGTCGTAGGCCGCGGCGATGACGGTCGTGGCGTGTCCGTCCCTCGACCAGGGCAGTGTCTGCTTGCATCGGCCCATTCGCCGTGAGCGACCGCCGGCGAGCAGGACGGCGATCGTGCGAACGGGCATTCTCGCGGCGTCATTCACGCGGATTCGTAACAGGCCCGGCCGCCGCTGCATTCGCCGGGGGTCACGCCCTGGCGATCGGGCCCTCGGTCGTCCTGGCTCACCACGCACCAGAAGCAGCGGGTGGTGCTGGAGTCGTCCACCAGACCTCGATGCATGTGCTCGAGCATCACGTACATGTTCTTGTGACGCAGGTTCACGCAGGTCTCGACGAGGTCGAGGTGGACGGTGGGGTCGGTCTCGGAGTCGCTCATGCCTCACCTCCCGGGTTCGCGGCGGCCATCACCGCCCGGCGGATCGCCACCGGGAGCAGCGTCTTCTTGTACGCAGTGCCGGGCAACGGTGCGGCACCCTCGATCGAGGCTTCGCACGCCTTGCGGATCGCCTCGTCGTCCGTGATCGAGACCCCGGCGAGGGCCGCGTCGACCGCGGGCAGGAGCCGTGGTCGAGGGGCGACGGCACCCGCACAGGTCCGGGCCGATCGAATCACATCGCCGTCGAGGTCGAGGACGGCGTAGCCGCTCACCATCGGCCAGTCGAAGGACTGCTTCTGCTTGAGTGCCACGAAGCCCGAGTTCGGAGCAGGGTCGAACCGGACGGCGGTCACGATCTCGCCCGGCGCGAGCACGCTGGTCGATCGCCAGTCCTTCGCGGGATCAGGTTGGAGATCGGCCATGGGGATCGAGGTTCGGTTCCCGCCCACGACGTCGACGGAGCCGTCGAGGAGGAGCAGGGCGGGTGCGAGGTTCGAAGGGTGGACCATGAGGCACGGTCCCTCCGGGAACAGGGCGTGGAAGCGGTGCTCGCCCTCGCGTGCGGGGCATCCTTCGCCGCCCTTGCGCACACAGTCGAACTGCGCCATCCGCCAATACCAGCATCGGGTCTCCTGCAGGAGGTTCCCGGCGACGCTCGCGACGTTTCGCACCTGCGGGGTCGCGGCGCTTCCGCAGGCCTGGGCGATCATCGGCGTCGATTCGCGGATGACGTCGGCGTCGCTGACGGCCGCGAGGGTCGCACGACCGCCGATCCGGCCGGACTCGATCCGGTCGAGCGCCGGGTCGTCGATCCGGGTGAGATCGATCACCAGCCCCGGCGTCTCGAGGCCTTCCTTCATGCGGTCGAGCAGGTCCATTCCGCCGGTCTTGAGCACGGGGAGTGCATGGTCCTTCGACGTCGCGAGCGAGGACGCGTCGTTCGTCGATCTCGGACTGGTGTATGCAAACGGCTTCATGCCCGCACCTCCGTCTTCGTGGTCGTCGCGGCCGCGACGCGTTCCGGCACCGGTTCGGCAAGGGCCGCGAGGATCCGGTCCGGGCGAAGCGGGAGATCTCGAACGGGGCGCCCGATCGCATTGAACACCGCGTTGGCGATCGCCGCCGCGGTCGGGATGACCGGTGGTTCACCGAGCGCTCGAACGCCCGTCTGGCCATCCCGCCAGAGCACGGGGACGATCTTGGGGCAGTCCTTCGCACCAAGGATCTTGTAGTTCTCGAAGTTGGCGTTCAGCACCGCTCCGGTCGCGGGGTCGAGGACCTGTTCCTCGAAGAGGGCGTAGCTCGCCCCCTGGATGACGCCGCCGATGATCTGGCTCTCCGCGGGTTTTCGCACCAGGGGAAGGCCGCATGACTGGATCGCCACCACCTCCCGGACGAAGACCTGTCCCGTCTCGCAATCGACCTCGACCCGAGCGGCCTGGACGCCCTCGGAGGATCCGTCGCCCCAGTAGGCGTTGGGCCGCGCGTTGAATTCGCCCATCACCGAGATCGGTTCGGGGAGCCGCTTGCAGGCATCCTCCCAGCGGACGATCGATCGATCCCCCGACTTCACGATGCCGTCGTCGATGCGGAGGGTGGTGACGTCGAGGCCGTCCCGTTCGGCGACGTCCGCGAGGATTCGATCCCGGGCGAGATCCGCCGCCGCCATCGCCGCAGGGGCGGTGCTGGGGGTGCAGACCGAACCGCCCGAGGCGGGGCCCGAGGGAAGCCGCGAATCGCCGATCGCCACCGAGATGTTGGCGAGCGGCACGCCGATCCGTTCGGCCACCACCGCGCCCATCGCCGTTCGCTGGCCGGTGCCGATGTCCTGGGTGCCCGTCCGTACTTCGAGGTGGCCGTCCGGATGGACGACGACCTCGATCTTCGCGGGGGCTCGACCCTTGCCCCAGTCGCAGGTCGCGATGCCGTAGCCGGTCCGCATCGGACCGTCCTGCGATCCGGTGTCCGGCCGATCCGACCAGCCGATCAGCCGTGCCGCGACGTCGTACATCTCGCCGCGTCGTTCCGACCCGTCGAGCCGCCGTCGGAGGGCGAGGGGATCGAGGCCGCAGCGATGCGCAACCTCGTCCAGCATCAACTCCTCGACGAAGGCGCCCTGGGGGCAGCCCGGAGCGCGCATCGCCCGCGGGCCGCCGGCGTTGAATTGCACGTTCTGATGGTTCTGGCCGTCGACCGCACCGAGATCGAACCGTCCGCTGGGGATCCTGGCCCCACCGCCACGGCTGGACACGCCGGTCCCTCCCAGGGTCTCGATCCGGGCGCCGCGAATCGTGCCGTCGGCATCGTGGCCGAGCTTGATCTTGCAGAGGAGCGAGGGGCGATTGCCGGTGTCGAGGTGTTCCTCGCGTCGATCGCAGAACGAGTAGACGGGAACGCCCGAGCTCTTCGCGGCGAGTCCGGCCGCGGCGCCTTCCTTGCCGATCTGGAACTTCGAACCGAAGCCGCCCCCGATGTACTCGCAGTCCACCACGATCCGGGACCGTCGCTTGCCGAGAAACCGGCCGATCTGGTCGGCCACGAGGAAGGTTCCCTGCGTGGAGGCGTGAACGATCGCGCCCTCGCCGTCGGGTTCGATCATCATCCCGTGCGTCTCGAGCGACGAGTGGGTCTGGACGGGCGTCGAGTAGGTCGCCTCGAAGGTGAAGTCCGAAGCGTCGATCGCGTCCGCGGCGTCACCCTCCGGCGCACCGATCGGTGCTCGGGCCCTTTCATCGTCGAGGATTCCGGTCTTGCATGCCGCACGAGCCCACCGGGCATCGAGCGCGTCGAGTCCCCGCTCGAGGGCCCGGCGATTTTCGGCGACGATGTAGCCGATGGAGTCACCGTCGTAGTCGCCGGCATCCCCGGAGATCACGACCTCGGTCACCCCGGGAACGGCGAGCGCCGCATCTCGATCGAGGGATTCGAGCGTCGCCTTGCCCCAGGGACATCGGATGAGACGGACCCATCGCATGTCGTCTCGGAGATGGTCGCGCGAATAGCGGGCGTCGCCCGTGGCCTTGGCGAGGCCGTCGAGTCTGGTCGCGTCGTCGGCGAGGGACTCGCCTGCATTGATGGTTCGGTGGTCGGGGTTCGATCCACTCATGCTCGTTCGCCTCCGTTCACGCCACGGTCGGTGGGTTCGTCGATCGGTGGCTGTCCACTGGCGACGAGCACGGCATTGAAGATGTTCGGATAGGCGCCGCAGCGGCACAGGTTCCCGGCGAGGGCCGAACGAATCTCCGCGAGGGAGGGCTTCGGAGTTCGATCGAGCAGTGCTCGGGCCGCGGTCACCACGCCGGGGGTGCAGAAACCGCACTGCATCGCGTCGAATTCCGCCATGGCCACCTGCAGGGGATCGGGATTCTCCACCGATCCGATGCCTTCCACGGTGGTGATGGTCCGATCGGTCGCATCGAGCGCGAGCATCATGCAGCTGGCGATCGGTTCGCCATCGACCAGCACCGTACATCCGCCGCAAGCGGCCCGATCGCAGACTTCCTTCGGGCCGGTGATGTCGCAACGCTCCCGCAACGCCTCGAGCAGGGTGATGGCGGG
>JAACEA010000318.1 GCA_009936695.1 Planctomycetia bacterium | reverse complement strand
CCACGAGCGGATCTGGCCGTGTACGACGCGCTCGGGAACGCGGGCGAGGAGATGCTCCCGCACTACGACTACATGATCATCCACTCCGAGCTCTATCCGGTCCACGGAGGGTTCGTGAACTGGATGGCCGAGGGACTGGGCGTGATCTCGTTCACCAACGAGCTCTGGACGGATCGTCGGATCCTGCAGGATGGCGGCGGTGGTCCGGGAGACGAAGAAGGACGAATGCGATGGGAGGACCGGGTCCTCTTCGGCCAGACTTTCAGCGACTGGACCGAAGTCGAGCATCCGGAGTACGGCACGGTGCTCGTCGGCGGCGGCAATAAGTGGTCGAGCCGGACGCCCCCGCCCTTCATGCTGGAGGAGGAGGCGCACCGCAACTTCGCGTTCACGATGTTCCACGCGGCGGAGATGCCGAGGCTTCGAGGGCACGACGTGGTGGTGAAGGACCTCGGAAACGACCTCTGGCAGGTCGACCTCGAGATCGCCAACGATGCCTTGATCCCCTCGCGTACCGCGCACATGCGATCGAAGGGGATCGGACGTCCCGATCTCCTGACTTTCGAGCCGTCGGACGGCACCGAACTCCGGCTCGCCGGACCGGTCGCGAATCGATTCGCGCCGACCTTCGAGCCTGCGGAACACCGGCCGGAACGCCTGCTGGTGGAGGGCGGTGTTCCCGGCCGAGGTATCGCGACGTTCCGGTACGTGCTGGAGAGCGACGGGCCGCCCTCGGGCACGTTCCGCTATTCGGCGGAGAAGGCCTCGGACATCTCGATCCCGCTCGAGGTCGCCGCCGAATGAACCCACCAGAAGCGGTGCGGCCGTCGTGAGCATGGAGTCCGTCGACGTCCTCGTGGTGGGCGCCGGTGCGGCGGGCCTCATGGCGGCCATCCATGCCGGAAGAACGTCGGGGCCGGACACCCGGATCCTCGTCGTCGACGGCGCGAGGAAGATCGGCGCGAAGATCCTGGTGGCGGGTGGCGGCCGATGCAACGTGACGCATCACGAAGTCCGGCCGGAGGACTACGGCGGTTCGACTCGGAACGCGATTCGCAAGGTGCTTCGCGCCTATCCGGTCGAGGCGGTGGTGGAATTCTTCGCCGCCGAAGGCGTCGCATTGAAGCGGGAGGAGACCGGCAAGCTCTTTCCCACGACCGACAAGGCGAGGACCGTCCTCGATGCGTTGCTGGAGGCGGTCTCGAAGGCCGGGGTCGAACTCCGTCATCCGGTTCGGATCGAATCGATCGAACGATGGGACGATGGTTTCACGGTGGCCGGTTCGGATTTCCAGGCGACCGCGGGTCGAGTCGTGCTCTGCACGGGTGGGAAGGCGCTCCCGAAGTCTGGCTCCGACGGTGCGGGGCTGGAGATCGCCCGCGGCCTCGGACACTCCACCACCGATGCGATCCATCCGGCGTTGGTCCCTCTGGTGCTGACCGACGTCGATCCGATTCGTGAACTGGGTGGCATCGCGGCGCCGGTGACGTTGATGATTCGAAGTGGCAACGGTCGCGCGATCGCCGAGTACACGGCGCCGCTTCTCTGCACGCACTTCGGCGTCTCGGGGCCGGTGGTCCTCGACGCGAGTCGATACCTCCTCGCGGCCCGCGCCGCAGGGGACGATGCGACCGCGGTCGTTCGCTGGCTGCCGGACGTGGATCGCGGCGAATTCGAACTGTCGATCCTCGGCGCCTCCGGCGGTGCGACGTGTCAGTCGCTGCTCAAGGGGCGGCTGCCGGATCGACTTCTCCGCATGCTTCTCCACGCCGCGGGCGTGGAGCCGGCGGATCGAGTCCGGGGACTGACCCGGGACCGTCGACGAGCCCTTCTCGACACGCTGTTCGAGCACCCCCTGGTCGTGGTGGGCGATCGGGGCTACACGTTCGCCGAAGCGACGGCGGGCGGCGTCCCACTCTCCGAGATCAGGCTGGAGTCGATGGAATCACGCGTGGTCCCGGGACTGCATCTCGCCGGTGAGATCTGCGACGTGGACGGCCGCGTGGGTGGCTTCAACTTCCAATGGGCGTGGGCGAGCGGTCGGGTGGCTGGCGCGGCGGCGGCCGCTTCGATCCGGTCGAACTCCTGACCGCGGCGATCCCCTCGAATCGTCCGCGGCCATCTCCGGCATCGAGCCCGTTAGCATGTCGTCGACGACGCGGGGCTGGTAGCTCAGCGGCCCAGAGCCCCCGACTCATAATCGGCGAGACCCCGGTTCGAATCCGGGCCGGCCCACCTTCGTCGTCCTCGTCACCGCCGTCACGCCGCGTCGGCGGTGCTCCCGCTGCGGGCGGCCTCGAGTGCGGCGCGGCGTTCCCGTGCCAAGGACCGTCGGAGTCGGATGGCGTTTCCGATCACCGAGATGTCGCTGCAGGCCATCGCGCCCGCCGCGATCAGGGGGCCGCCGGTGCCGAGCAGGCCGAAGGCGGCGGCCGGGATCGCGATCGAGTTGTAGAAGAACGCGAAGAAGAGATTCTGGCGGATGGTTCGCAACGTCCGGCGAGCGAGGTGGATCGCGTCCGGAACGGACGCGACCCGATCCGGTGGCACCACCACGTCGGCGGCCTCGATCGCGGCCCCGGTGCCACCCGCCATCGCGATGCCGAGGTCGGCCGCGGCGAGGGCCGCGGCGTCGCGGCGAGCGAACGCGCCTCCGTGCACTGACGAGCGGTACACGCGCGGCTCGCGCGAGCGAGGGTCGGCTGCATACAGACGGGGGGCGGGGGCGCAGCTGTAGGTCTGGCGCTTGCTGATCGCCGCGTGGTGCACCGCGGGGAGCTCGACCGGCGCGTCGTCGAGCATCATCGCCACCGCCGCCTCGCAGCTCCAGCCGAGGCTCTCGAGGAACTTGAAGGAAGCCGCGTCCTTCCACGGCGCCGCGTCGGGCGTGTGGGCGACGCTCCCGAACATCTCGATCCTGTCAGCCGCGTCATCGGTCAGGGCTATGGTGGAAGCGTTCGGCCCTGAGCTGGTGGAGGCGCCCCAGCTGCCGTACATGGGCGTCGCCCCGGCGGGCGCAGAGTTTGTAGCCGTGCGCGCAGTGCACTGAGGCTGCGCTGTAGCGGCAGCGGCATCGTAGACCACGAGGGCGGTCGAGGTGCACTCAGCCAGCCGCCCCAGCCCGCCCTTGACGTGCTCTTCGTCGATGATACGCTGCAGCTGCATGAGACACGCGGGGCTCGGGGGTGCTGGCGAGCCCCCGAGCTGAGCCACGTTGTGCACGGTGTCTTGGCGCGGCGTGATGTTGAGCAGCTGGCATAGCCACCCTTTGTCCTCCGGATCGTGCGCAAGTCCAGCCTTGGGCCACCGATGACGGCTGCTCGCGCCGTCCCCCAT
>JAACEA010000317.1 GCA_009936695.1 Planctomycetia bacterium | reverse complement strand
GTTCGGTCCGCCGTCCGATGATCGAGGAGCGAAGTCGAACGTGGTCGATAGACTGCCGTCGTGAGCGGAACACCTCGAAGCCGTGGACGCCTTGCCGTGACGCGACCAAACCGGAGACGTGGCGGATGAAGATCAGCGCGTGCACGTTCATCAATCGAGGGATGTCGCTCGGCTATCCGTTCATCGAGAGCATCCGGTCCGCCCTCCATCTGGTGGACGAGTTCGTCATCGCCGTGGGACCCGAGCCGGACGGCACCCGGGAGCGGATCGAAGCCATCGGCGACGATCGGATCCGGATCATCGACACCACCTGGTCGCCCGACGCACCGAAGGGGTTCGTCTACAGCCAGCAGACGATGATCGCCCTCTACAACTGCACGGGTCGGTGGGTTCTGAGTCTCCAGGGAGACGAGGCGATCCACGAGTCGGATTGCGCCGGACTCCGTGATCTGGTGATTCGAGCCGACGCCGACGGACGGGCCGACGCCATCTCGATGCCGTATCACCACTTCTACGGCCGACCCGATCTCGTGGCCACCGGTCCGCGGTGGTACCGACGGGAGGCGCGCCTGGTTCGAATGGCGGATCGACGGGTGATCGTCCCGTCGGATGCGCAGTACCTCGTGAACATCTCCGGGCGGCGAAGGCTCTCCTACCTGAAGGCCGTCGAATCCAACGCTCGGATCTACCACTACGGTTGGGCGCGAAGCCTCGAGAGCCACGTCCGCAAGATCGAGAGCACCGCGGAGTTCTGGCAGGAGCCGCCGCGTCGCGCGAGCCCCTACGAGTCGATGGACCCGTCGATCCTGAAGCCGTTCACCGGATCGCATCCGGCGGAGATGGCCCCGTGGCTCGAGACGTCCGCCAATCGTGACTTCGAACCGGATCCGGACTTCAAGCCCTCGCGGAAGGACCGTCGGTATCGCCTGAAGGGGATGCTCGAGCGGATCACGGGACGCGATCTCTCGACCACGCACGTTCGTCCGATCCGACTGTGAGAATGGTTCCGTGGCGGGCCGTGACTCAACCCGCGGGCAGCAGGGGAACGATTCCCTGGACCACGATGAACACGGCCGCGGCCAGCCCCAGGAACGCGAGCAGGACCTGAACGGTCATCCCGACGACTTCGCGCCAGTACCGGCCGAGGTCACCCACCCGAACCGCCTTGTACATCATGGCGATCCCGAAGATCAGGATCGGCAGGAGCCAGAGCCAGTTGGCCTGCACGCCGGGGAGCGGTTCGAGGAAGGGGGTCCAGCCGAGCGGGATCATCGCTCACCTCCCCGCCGATCGGCCACGGGACGTCTGCCGGCATCGAGGGCGACCGCGAAATTCATCAGACCGGCAAGGGCGCAGAACAGCGTTCCGAAGTCGGCGTTGTGACCGATCGCGGTATGGCGATACGCGGATCCGGTCGACTGATCGTGAAGCGTGATTTCGATCCGGTCCTCGGGGGCCGATCCGCGGATGAACGCGGCATCGAGGGCCGCGAATCCGAAGGCGATCGGGCCTGCCCCGGCCTGGGCGATGAACCAGAGATTCCGCTTCCCTCCCTGGCTGGGATTGGTGTAGGCGGGATCCCAGGATCGAACGCTTCCGAGGCCACCGATCAACAGGCCGGTGAGCCACAGCACCAGGAAACCCGAAAGGATGCGTCCGCCGCGGCCTCGTTCCCCGACGGAGAAGTGCCCGAGCCCCGGGAGAACGAGTCCGAGAACGAACGCAGTCCATCTGAACGGCACAGATCCACCTTCGATGGGGGGGCGAGAACGGGTCGAGGCTGGCGCAGCGGTCGAAGGCATCCGATTCCAACTGTTGTGCGACGAATCGAGCGAGGTCCACCACGGGTGAACCTCGGAAGTCAGTGTATCCAGTAGTCCGGGAGCCGAACCGATGACCAACCCTGATGCAAACCACGAATTCGACCCCTCCGAGACCGAGACCGGGAGCGTCGTCGATCGTCGAACCGGCGTGGATCGACGTGCCGGGGAGTCGGGAACCAATCTCGAGCGCCGTCGTGGGCCGGGTCGTCGACTGACGGACTGGGTCCGCACGGCCGAGGAAGGCGAGATGACCCAGGAGCAGCAGATGTTCCTGCACGCCATCGACACCTTCAAGCGCGTGAACGAGGTCAGCTTTCCGACCTGGACCGACGTGCTCGAAGTGGTGCGTCGGCTCGGATACCGGAAGACGATGTCCAGCGAACTGAATCTGGGTTCCCGGATCGAGGACTGGCAGGAGTCCTCCGACGCCCCGAGTGGCGTCGATCGTGACGAGGAAGAGGCGCCCACCCGATATCGCAAGGCGGGCTGACTTCATCGTCGACCATGACGACTTCTCGCGGTCGGAAGCGACGACGGACGCCCCTGTGTCACCGGAAACGGTGAGCCAGGGGCGTTTGCCTTCGAATCGGATCCGATGGCGCACCGGCGAACCGGAATCATCACGCATCGATCGGGCCCGCATCTCGTTTTCGCGAGTCACCCTCGGTCATCCGCGCCGAAGACATCGAACGTGCCGATGTGGTGTCGTCGACCACCGCGGATTTTAAAAAAAATTCGGATTTTTTGGTGCCACCGGAACGTGATCGCGGGTTTTGACCGGTGTGACGCCGGGATCGACCGCTCTTCGCGCTGCGGGGCGACTTCCTCCGAAATTGTTCATCGGCTCGTCGGTTGAAGATCACGTCCGCCCGGCCGCTCGATCATCGCGGCCGGATCGCGAGCATCCAGGCGTCGAGGTGACCTCGCGGTCATGATCGTCGTTCCATGGATCCACGTCTCGTCCGCACCAACGACGAACTCCACGACCCTGAAGAGATCGTGGAGTCCGTCGTTGTCTTCCACCGGTTCCGAACGGGTTCGATCAGCCGTTGTTCTTGAACCAGTCCGAATTGATCTGGATGTACTTGTGCCATTCCGAGGGCAGATCCTCCTCGGGGAAGATCGCCTGGACCGGACATTCATCGACGCAGAGACCGCAGTCGATGCAGGTGTCAGGATCGATGTAGAGCTGGTCGGCCGCGGCGTGCTTCTCGCCATCGTCCGTCGTCGGATGAATGCAGTCGACCGGACAGACTTCGACGCAGGCGGTGTCCTTCGTGCCGATGCACGGTTCGGCGATGATGTGAGCCATCGAGCGGAATCCTCCAGAGCGGGCGGGTCGATCACCGCCGGGTTTTCGGGAACGCAGTCTAGTCGATCAATCGGACGGATCCGCGGCGGAATCCCCTTTTCACGCAAGGGTTTTCGTGATCTTCGCGTCAATGAAAAACCCGGAGCCTGTGACGGCTCCGGGTCGAGTGATGCATGTCCATGGCCGGCCTCGTCCGAGAACGAGGCCCGACTGAATCACCGCTTCCTGCGAGTGGCCTTCTTGCGAGTGGTCTTCTTCTTCGCAGTCTTCTTGGCGGCCTTCTTGCGAGTGGTCTTCTTCTTGGCGGCCTTCTTACGGGTCGTCTTCTTCTTGGCAGCCTTCTTGCGAGTGGTCTTCTTCTTGGCGGCCTTCTTACGGGTCGTCTTCTTCTTGGCAGCCTTCTTGCGAGTGGTCTTCTTCTT
>JAACEA010000316.1 GCA_009936695.1 Planctomycetia bacterium | reverse complement strand
TTCTTTCGCACCGAGGCGCCGACTCCGTCGGTCATCGTCCAGCTCCAGATCGACGAGACGAGCCCCCTGCTCGGAACGGTGGCGATTCCCGACGAGGACCGGTTCTGACCCCGCCGGTCTCCCCGGACCCGTTCGGAAATCCCGAAAGCCGACCGCGTGTCCCGAGCGTTCGAGAACCGGCGATCAGGACGCCGCCGGATCAGCGAACACCGAATCCATCCACGCCCGCACGCCCTCCGATGTATCGACGATCGTCGCGATCACGCCATCCGGGCGGACGAGGATCAACCGTCCCGAACCGCCCAGCGCCGCGGTGCAGGATCCATCGGGATCCTCCGCGTCACCACCGGCCCCCAGACGACGGACCCCGAGCGTCGTGCCGCGTCCATTCACCCCGAAGGATCCGGGCAATCCGGGCGGAATCGCGGGACCGATCACGATGACCGTGGCCGCGGACCCGCGCAGCAAGTGATGCAGCGGAGCCGGACGACCACCCACCAGTACCTCGAATTCCGGGAGCGGGTCACCGGATCGAAGGCCACCGGCCCGGGTTCCGTCGGCGAGTCCGTGAGCTCGGTAGTCGATCGCGTCCTCGGAGATCATCGCCCGAAAACGACGACGAACCGTCGCGGTCGACATTCCCAGATGAACGAGTGAGTTCCGGGCGGTTCGGGCAAGTCGATTGGTGAGCATGGTCATCCGGAGCATCCGGGCGGAATCCCGGATCACCTGGTGCCCCACCGGATGACGTTCGTCGTGGTAGGTGTCGAGCAGTGAATCACCGGCACCGTCCCGGAGGTGGACCGCGAGTTTCCACGCGAGATTCTGGGCGTCCTGCATCCCCGTGTTCATCCCCTGCCCGCCCGCGGGGCTGTGCACGTGGGCGGCGTCCCCGGCGAGCAGCACCCGACCGTGACGATACCGCTCGATCTGGCGCTCATTGATCTTGAAGTGACCGAGCCAGTAGGCCTCGGTCGCCGTCCATTCGAGCGTGGTTCGCGTGTCGAGCATCCGCTGGACGTCGGCCAGGGTCGGCTCCGGCGCTTCGACGTCGCAGGGCCCGAGATCCGCGACGACCCGCCATCGCCCGGCGCCGACCGGAAACACCGCGACCACGCCTCCGCGATCGAGTTCGATCCGGATCTGCGATGGATCGGAAGCCTGCTCGATCGCGACGTCGGCGATCAGCCAGCGATGATCGAGCGTGGCCCCGGGGAACTCGAGATCAAGCGCCTTCCGAATCGTCGAATGGCCACCGTCGCAGGCGAGAAGCCAGTCCGCCTCGACGGTCTCCATGCCACCAGGTCCTTCGATGCGGACCGCGGCCCCGGTCGCCGACGGGACCAGGCCGACCAGACGGGTGCGACGCTCGACTCGGACGTGGTGTTCCGCAAGGGCCTCGATCAGGATCCGTTCGGTGGCCGACTGCGGCACGAGAACGCCGGTGGGAAAGGCGGTGGCTCCGATTCGCTCCTCGTCGAGATCGATCGACGCGATCGCGCGGCCGTCGCTCATGATCCGCGCCGATCGCATCGGAACATGACCACGGAGGAAACGCTCGAACGGAACCAGTCCGTCGATCGACTTCAAGGTTCGACGCCAGACCACCAGCGCCTTCGAAAGATCGGTCGGTCCGTCGTTGGAGTCGATGATCCGGGGTCGAAGTCCGTGCGAGGCGAGTTCGAGCGCCGCGACCAGTCCGACGGGGCCGGCCCCACAAACGAGGATGGTCGAGTCGTTCTTCATCGTCTCGCCCACGCCGGATCGCCGAGCCGGAACTCAGTCGACCCGCATCGGTTCGCGAATCTCCTCCCCCTCGATCCGGCTCAGGGAATCCCCGAGTTCGGTGCGGGCGGAGGCCGCGAGTTCACGCATTCGAGCCACGATCTCCGGATGGCGATCCGCGACGTTCTGCGTCTCGCCCGGATCCTCGACGAGGTCGAAGAGCGCCGGTCCGATCTTCACGCCGTACGTGTACTTCGCCGGTCGCCCGTTGTTGCCCACCGGGCGACCCTCCATCGATCGATAGGTGTGTGGGAAATGGAGTTTCCAACGGCCCATCCGCATCGCCTGCAGCTCGTCCTTGCGGTACCAGAAGAAGAGCGCCTCGTGCGGCGCCGCCGCATCGGGCGACCCCTGGAACTGGGGCAGGATGCTCCGGCCGTCGATCTTCCGAGCGGGGGGATCCGCGCCGGTCATCTCCACGATCGTCGGCAGGACGTCGATCGTCATGCACGGCGTCTCGCAGGTGGTGCCGGCGGGCACGAGGGGCGGGTAGCGGACCACGAACGGCACGCGGACACCGCCCTCGAACGTCGTCCCCTTTCCTTCACGAAGCCCCCCGGTGGTCCCCGCGTGATCCCCGTAGTTGATCCACGGGCCGTTGTCGCTGGCGAAGATCACCATCGTGCGGTCGAGCACGCCTTCGGCTTCCAACGCCTTGACGATCTCCCCCACCGACCAGTCGATCTCCTTGATGACATCCGCATACGGGCCGTACATCGACGACTGCCGGAACCGCGGCCCCACCGCGAGCGGCACGTGCGGCATCGAGTGCGGCACGTAGAGGAAGAACGGCCGGTCCGCGTTGCGGTGCACGAAGTCCACGGAGAGATCGGTGAGACGACGGGTGATCATCTGCTGATCGTCGAGATCGTCGATGAACTCGGTCGGACCGTCCGCGCCGTACCACGGAAGCCGCGGCCAGGCCTTCGGGCTCTCGGGATGCCCGGGCCACATGTCGTTGGAATAGGGAATTCCCTGGTACTCGTCGAAACCCTGACGGGTGGGAAGGAACGGCTCGCGATGCCCCAGGTGCCACTTGCCGAAACACGCGGTCGCGTATCCGAGCGGCTTCACGACCTCCGCGATGGTGGTCTCCTCCGGATCGAGTCCGTGCCGAGCGCTCGGAGCCAGCGCTCCGCTGATGCCGAGCCGGTTCGGATAGCAGCCGGTCAGCAGCGAGGCCCGCGACGCGGAGCAGACCGGCTGCGAGACGTAGAAATCGGTGAACCGCATTCCTTCCGCCGCGAGCCGGTCGATGTTGGGCGTGGGGATGTCGGTGGAGCCGTAGCACGACAGGTCGCCCCAGCCCTGATCGTCGGTGAAGACGATGACGATGTTCGGTGGCGGCGGGTTCTCGACGTCGGTCGTGGCGAGGCCGGCATCGGTCCGTGCGACCAGGGCCAGCAGGAGACCGACGCCCGTCGAGGTGAATCGACGGACTCCGGCACCAGATGTTTCGGTTCGCGGCATGCCTGAAGCGTACACCGAGCGGAGACGCGGGGCGATGCGAGGCGGAATCAACCCAGTCCGAGTTCCGCCTGCTTCGCTTCCCACTCGGCGATCTCCCGCTTGTTGGTGGTGTCCAGCGGGGTGCCGTTCCGAATGGCCTCGATCTCCAGCGAGGTGAGATGCATCGCGTTCAATCGATAGTCCTCGAACGCCTCGCAGGTGATCGGCACGATTCCCTTGATGAGGTCGTACATCGCGGTCGCGTAGTCTCGGATCTCGATCTGGGCGTGCTTGTCCATCCGGAGCGAGAGGAAGTGCAGGATGTTGTGCAGGTCGCACTTCCAGTACCACTCGGTGAAGACGCTCACGGGCAGCGCCGCGCGGGCGATCTCGCGGGCGACGCCGCGCTCGGTGAGATCGAGATACCGCGAGTACAGGGCCTCCGAGTCCTCGAGCAGCTTGAGGAACTCCTCGGCGGTCCCGACTTCGATGGGCTCATCGCCACCCTGTCGATTGGTCGTGCTCTGCTTGCGGACGTTGTCGATGGAGGGCCGGTAGAAGCGATCCGGCATGATCGAGTACCGGGCCGAGTACTCGTTCACGTTCGCCGTCCGGTGTCGGATCCACTGCCGGGCGACGAAGATCGGCATCGCGATGTGGAACTTGAACTCGATCATCTCGAGCGGTGTGGTGTGCCGGTGCCGAAGGAGGTAGCGGATCAGTCCGCGATCCTCGTTGACCTTCTTGGTGCCTGCGCCGTAACTCACCCGCGCCGCCTGGACGATCGCGCTGTCCGCGGTCTGTCCTTCCGGAACGAGCCGGGGCATCGAATCCACCAGTGCGACGAACCCGTGGTCGTGGACCGGGATCTCCCACCGGCTGTCGCCGTTCATCACGTCCTTGAACGCCACCTCCGGCGCGATGCGTCGAATGCGATCGCCCCCGGTGTCCTGATCGGTGGTGGTTCCGTGGCTGGTGACCTGCGTGTCGGTGTCGCTGCTCATGCCGTCAGTGTCGCAGGTCGCCGAGGCCCGGGCCAGCGTCAAAGCCGATTTCGACATCCCGCCAACATCGCACCGTCACGCGGACGGCTCCGGGTCTCAGTTCGCAAGGCGGACGCCGGCGTTCCGGAGCCAGCCGTTCACGACGTCCAGCGTGGCCCTGGCGTCGGTCATCCCGCTCGGGCGGCCTCCGACCGAGAGCACCGGCGGCAGATCGCGTTCCGGCGGCCAGCTGACGAGCACGATCTCCAGCGCATCCGAGAGCGGAACGGGCTCCATGCCGGCCATGGCCGCCTCGAAGGTGGCAGGCCAGCCGGCCTCGGGATCCGGGGCCGGCTCGGAGAGCCGGCCTGGAATCGCGGCCGGAAGTTCGAGGTCGAGGATCTCGGAGGCGGCGATCGGAAAGGCCCCGGCGTCGGACGTGGCCACGAGAATCGCGTATCCGACGGTTCGAAGCGCGGTGTCGCTCCGGGCCGCCTGGGCCTTCACGTTGCGGACGACGTCAAGACCGAAGAACCAGGTCCCGACCACGCTCGCCGCGAACACGAAGATGAAGCAGAAGAGGAAGACCCGCCCCCGTACGCCCCTCTCGGGTCCGTTTTCAGCACCGCGATCCTGGCTCACATCCGCATCCCTTCCCACTCGACGCGGACTCGCTCCCGGCGAGGATCCGGCTCGGGTACCGCCGAGAGCAGTGCCTTGGTGTAGGGATGCTGCGGATCGTGGATCACCTGATCGCGCGTCCCGACCTCGACGATCTTCCCGTTGTACATGACCGCGATCCGGTCACAGACGTGATGGACCACCGCCATGTCGTGGCTGATGAACAGATAGCTGAGATCGAACTCCTCCTGGAGATCGTCCAGCAGGTTCAGGATCTGCGACTGGATCGAGACGTCCAGGGCCGAGGTGGGCTCGTCGCAGACGATGAGCCGAGGCTCGACCGCCAGCGCCCGGGCGATTCCGATCCGCTGCCGCTGTCCACCGCTGAATTCGTGCGGGTAGCGATCCGCCGCCTGCTTCCAGAGCCCGCACCGCTCGAGCAGCTTCTCGACCCGATCCCGCAGCTCGTCGCCACTGGCCATCCCATGCACCACGAGCGGCTCACCGACGAGCCGTCCGACCCGCATCCGCGGGTTCAGGGATCCGCCCGGGTCCTGGAAGATGATCTGCATCTCACGGCGCAGCGCCCGCATTTCGGTCGCGGACTGCTCGAACACCGGGTTGCCTTCGAAACGCACCTCGCCGCTCGTGGCTTCGATCAACCGGAGAATCGTTCGCCCGACGGTGGTCTTGCCACACCCCGACTCGCCCACGAGACCGAGCGTCTCGCCGACGCCGAGGTCGAAGCTGACCCCGTCGACCGCGCGAACATGGTCGACGGTCCGCTGGAAGATCCCACGCTTCACGGGAAAGTGGGTCTTGAGGTCCTTGACCTCGAGGAGCGGACGATCGGGCGAGCCGTTGGACGTGTTTGGAGACGGGGACATGCTTCAGATGCTACCGGTTCCGAGGCCGCGACTGGGGCGGCGGATCGGGGTGATTTCAATGAGCCCGGCGTCTCAGGATCCGAGATCGAGGGCGACTCGTTCGCCATCCGGCCGAACGCCCACGATGGGGATCGATCCCTGACGACGGGAAAGCCGCACCATGAGCCGGTCCAATCGGGCCAGAAGCTCGTCATACGAGCCGATCGGGCGACCACCGGCCTCGAGGAGGATGGAGCCGCGGGGGAAGACCTGGCCGATCTGGGTCCGAGGATCGGAATCGAGCACGATGACGCCCGATTGGAACTCCACGCCGGCCTCCTCGGCTCGGTCGCGGGTCGAGGTGGCGAGCTCCACCAGCCCGAGATCACGAAGCCGCTGGGCCGCGAGGCTCGACATGATCGGGTCGAGTCGTCCAAGCACCACTTCGATCGATCTCGTCTCGGACTCACCGGTGTCGAGATCGATCCTCCAGATGTCGAGCACCGCGACATCGCCGGGACGTCCGGAGGAGATCATCGACTTCAACTGCTCCAGCCCACGGACCCGGCGACCATCCACCTGCTCGATGACGTCGCCGACCCGGATCCCCGCGAGTTCCGCGGGATATCCCTGTTCGACCGCGGTCACCGCGACCCCCTCGCCCTCGTAGGCCTCGATGATCGCTTCGGCGAAGGGGCGGAACGCCGCCGCCCGGCCGCCGAACGCGGCGGCCCGCTGGAGATCCATCGAGACGGTCGCCGCGAGTCCGACCCCGAGAAAGCCCTTCTGGACCTCGCCCGTTTCGATGACCTGCTCGACGACCGCGGTGATCTGCGACATGGGGATCGCGAGTCCGATGCCTGCGAACTGCCCTTGTCCGATGGTGTTGCCACGACCGGTCGCGATGGCGGTGTTCATGCCGATCACGCGACCCTGGGCGTCGGTCAGCGGGCCGCCGGAGTTCCCGGGATTGATCGCCGCGTCGACCTGGATGAAGTTCTCGTAATCGATGTCGTCGAGCCCGGCCGCCCGGCCGAGGCCGGAGACGATGCCGCTCGACATCGAGAATCGGAAGTCGAAGGGTGAACCGAACGCGAACGCGATGTCCCCCTGACGGACGCCCCGGCTCTCACCGCGGAGCGCGGGTATGAGATTGCCCGGCGCGATCTTGACCACCGCGATGTCGCTTCGAAGGTCGAGTCCGAGCACCTCCGCGGATCGGACCTCGCCGTCGTGCAACTGGATCTCGATCTCGTCCGCTGCCTCGACCACGTGTGCGTTCGTCACGACGTGTCCGGCCTCGTCCCAGATCCAGCCGGATCCGGTCGACGCGAACTGGCCGAACCGCGATCCGTTCCCGACCGAGCCCTGGCTGGAGACGTGCACGACCGACGGCTCGACCACCGTGGCGATGTCGCGCTGTGCCTCCGAAATCGCCTCGAGCACGTTTCCGTTCTGAAGGCGGGCGGACGCCTTCGCGATGTCGGCGCGGGTGCTCGCGGTCACCACCCCTCGAATGGCGGCGGGTCCCGCGAAGAGCGCTGCCACGATCGTGGTGGCGCCCACGATGGCGGGACCGACGGTCCACAATGCGCTTCTCTCCGCACTGCACCCGCTGCGTTGGCTGGCTCTCCGCACTGCACCCGCTGCGTTGGCTGGCTCTCCGCACTGCACCCGCTGCGTTGGCTGGCTCTCCGCACTGCAC
>JAACEA010000315.1 GCA_009936695.1 Planctomycetia bacterium | reverse complement strand
GTCGGCGATGTCGCGGTGCCACCCGCGGCGGAATTCAATCTGAAATACGCGCCGCACTTCGGCATGTTCAACGCCAGGAGCGGGAACGATCTGGTGGACCAGCTCGAGTTCGCCCACGATCACGGATTCCGGGCATGGGAAGACAACGGGATGCCGGGGCGTTCCGATGCGGAGCAGAAGCGGCTTGGGGAAGCGATGCGTCGGTTGGACATCGAGATGGGCGTGTTCGTGGCCGAGGGGGATTTCGGTGCGGAGACCTTCGTCAAGCGCGATCCGGCCATGACGGCCAGGTTGGAATCGAAGATGAGGAAGGCGGTCGACATCGCCAAGCGGTGCGGAGCGCGTTGGATGACCGTGGTCCCGGGCCGGTACGGCCTGTCCGATTCGTGGGATTTTCAGACGGCCAACGTGATCGAGAACCTGAAGCGATGTGCCGCGATTCTCGAGCCGCACGATCTGGTGATGGTGCTCGAGCCCTTGAATCGCCGGGATCACTCGGGGTTGTTCCTGACCGAGATCCCACAGGCGTTCATGATCTGCGAAGCGGTGGGCAGTCCGAGCTGCAAGATCCTGAACGATCTCTACCACCAGCAGATCACCGAGGGGAATCTCATTCCCTACATGGATCAGGCGTGGAGCGAGATCGCCTACTTCCAGGTCGGCGACAATCCCGGCCGTCGCGAGCCCACGACCGGCGAGATCGACTATCGCAACGTCTTCCGTCACCTCCACCGTCGTGGATTCAAGGGGATCGTGGGCATGGAACACGGTCTGAGTCTTGGCGGCAAGGACGGCGTGGATCGGCTCATCGAGGCGTACCGAGAGTGCGATCGATTCCGACCATGAGCATCGTGATCGTTCGCGGCGCCATCATGCTGGCGGCCGTGATCGTCCCGGCCTGGTTCGTCCCAGCGGCATCCGCCGTCGGGCCCGAAGTCCGGGTGGTCGATCGTCGGGTGGTGATGGGCACGCCCGCCACCATCCAGGTCTACGCGCCGGACGAAGCGACCGGATACGCGGCGACCAAGGCCGCCTTCACGCGAATGGCCGAGATCGAGGACGCGCTGAGTGACTATCGACCTCGGAGCGAGGCGATGCGGCTCGTCGAACGGGTCGACGAAACGGTCCGGGTGTCCCCCGATCTGGCCGAGGCCCTGCGGCGTTCCATCCACTGGAATCGACGGAGTGGCGGTGCGTTCGATCCCACGATAGGTCCGCTCACCCAGCTCTGGCGATCGGCTCGTCGAGATGGCGTTCCGCCATCTCGGGCGAGTGTCGAGTTCGCCGACGACGTGGTCGGCATCGAGAAAATCGAGTTCGATCCGGAAGCCGGCACGTTGCGTTGTCGAACGGCGGGAATTCGGCTCGACTTCGGCGGGATCGGAAAGGGCATGGCGGCCGACGCGGCGCTCGCGGTGCTCCGGGCTCGAGGATTGGTTCGTGCCCTCGTCGACGTCGGTGGCGATCTCGTCGCGGGCTTTCCGCCGCCCGGATCGGCCGGATGGCGAGTGCGGATTCGGACCGTCGAGGGCGACGAGGACGAAGTGGTGCTGCTGGAGAACGGTGCGATCGCGACCAGTGGTGACGTCGAGCAGTTTCTCGAAGTGGAGCGGGACGGCGAGATCGTGCGATTGAGTCATCTTCTGGACCCGCGGACGGGCAGGCCCTTGGAGGCACGACGCGAGGTGACGGTGCTCGTACAGGGTGGAGCGTCGCCCGGTGCCGATGCCGACGCACTCGCGAGTTGTGCGAGCGTCCTCGGTTTCAACGGATCCATGCGACTCGCGGACGGCACCATCGATGGATGGATGCGATTTCACGAGATTCCATCCGGGACCGAAGTCGGACGGACCCGACGAATTCCGCTCGCGGCCGATCCGGCGTGGGCCCGGGTCGGTCCGGCGGCGGTGCTGGTCGAGGGATTCGAATTCTCGGAGGGCCCGGTGTTTCTTCCGGAGGGGGATCTGCTGGTGACGGATCAGCCACGCGATCGGATCGTCCGGATCGGCGTCGACGGGGACGTGTCGGTGATGCCGTTCGAAGCAAGGCGAGCGAACGGACTGGCGGTCGCCG
>JAACEA010000314.1 GCA_009936695.1 Planctomycetia bacterium | reverse complement strand
ATCGAACTGACCGGTCAGCGGGTGCTGGTCGATTCCACCGCCGCAGACGCCGAGCAGGTGGTATTCGACGCCGTCCCGGTCGGCATCTCGATGGAGGGCGTGGAAGTGACCGGCGATCACCGCGTCGACGCCATGCTCGACGAGGAGCGGATGCACCCGGTCGTTCCAGTTCACGCCGCGTTGTCGCCAGAGCGGGCGATGCATGAGAAGCACGATCGGTTCGTCGCGTTCGGCCCGGTCGAGCACGCCTGCGAGCCACTCGATCTGCGTGTCGGAGATGTCGACGTTTCCGCCGTCGAGATTCTCGTCGCTGAAGAGGACGACAACCGTGCCGTGATCGAGTCGGACCGCGTAGTGCAGGGGGCCGAACCGGGCGCGGTAGCGATCGGCGAATCGATCATCGGTCGAATCCCGATCTCCGGAGATCACGTCGTGGTTCCCCGCCGTCGGCCAGAAGTCCGCGTCGAGGGGCTCGATGATCCGGAGGAAATCGTCGACTTCGCGGTCGTAGTCCGCGAGGTCGCGCTTATAGCCCTGGACGAGGTCGCCGACGCAGAAGACCGCGTCGGGGCGGAGCAGGGCCAGGTCCTGCACCGCGCGCTCGAGCCGATCGAGTCCTCGATCGTCGCCGGTGGTGCGATCGGGGAGGATCGCGAGCAGCGTTCGATCTCGATCCGCCGAACCGTCGACGAGTTGCCCGTCGCGGGCGCGACCGGCCTCGTCGACTTCGAACCGCCCGGTGTCGAGTACTCGATTGCGGACGAGAGGTGGCTCTTCCGGAAGGTGCGGGGTCGAACCCAGGGCGATCGAGATGATCAATTGCAGCGGCATCGAGGTCATGGCGTCTCCGGCATGGCATTGTGCGGGAATCGGTTGCGGCGGGCGCCGGAAACGGTCCGTCTTCGCCGGCGGCGCGAAGACGGTAGGCGTTCTTCGGGGAACGAATCGCGCGCGGGCTCACCGGCAAAAACGACGTCGCCCACTCAATCTCGAGAGATCAGGGGGCGACGTAGCGGAGGGGAGAAAGACAAATGGAATTCGTCATAGCGACCGTTTGGTCGGTGACTCGCCAAAGTGTACGAAAACATCGGAGCGGTGGTTCGGAAATCCCCGTGATCACGAAATTCAAGGCGTTGATTGGCGTTTTCGGGGGCCGGAAGCCGCCTCAGCCACCGTGCTCGATGGGGGTGGCGTCGCCGTGGACGATGGTCTCGAGGATCTTCGCCCACCGAGGCGCGACCCGGGACACGAGCGAATTGACCGCCGCCGCTTTCGAGGCATCGTCCATTCCGGCGTTTCTGGCCCGTTCGATGGCGCTCCGCCAGGCGGTCGGTTGCCGCGCCTCCGCGGACGAAAGCACCACGGCATCCGTCGAGGGACGGAGATCGGTGCGATCGGGGTCCTCGACCGCCACGAGAACCGCGCCGCCGTACATCGCCTGCCGCTCGATGCTCCGGACCGGCTGCCCCGACTCGGGAAGCAGCACGATGGCGGCATCGGCCAGCAGGGCCCGAAGCCGATCGGCGTCGTCGAAGGCGGTGACCCGGGAGAGCAGCTCGCGTTGTCGAAGGTGCGACCAGATCCGACCGTCCGCGCGCTGGTCGCCCAGTTCGATCGCCACGTGCTCGAGTCCGCCGGGCAGTCGATCCCGGCCCGCGAGGCCGTCGATCATGGCGGTCCAGGCCGCGACGTTCGACACCGGTCCGAGGATGACCCCGAGGTTGCGGGGACCGTCGGGAAGTGAGCGCGTTCGAGGGACCGGCACCGGGAGATGGGTGCACCGGTCATCACCGAGTCGTCGGGCCGCGAGGGCGCGCAGGCCGTCCGTCGCCGCGATCACGGTGATGCCGGGATCCCGGGGGACCGCCCGCAGTTCCGCGCGATTCCGCACCTCGACGACGAGCGGTCGTTCCAGGCGGCGGGCGAGTCGACTGGCGAAGCCGATGCCTCCGGTGCCCGCGGCGATCACCACGTCGAGTTGGTCCATCCCCGCTTCGGTGAACGCGTCGAGCGTCGCGTCGATCGCCCGCGTTCGCACCCAGGTGGGAAGTCGGGTGGGGACCGTGATGGTCGGGATCGGCGCATCCCGGTCGTCGAGCGCGTGATGCGGATCGCCATCGAGGGCGAGCAGGGTGCGGATGCCTTCGGCGGCGAGCCCGACGGCGAGTCGGGCGAATGCGGCGTGCTCGTTGTGCACCCGGTGGGCGTCGAGGATGAAGGCGGCTCGGAGCGTCATGCCGAGTCGACCTCGGCCGCGAATTCGAAGGCGTCCCGAATGGCCTGAGGGATGCGCACCGGCCTTCGGGTCTCCAGATTCACGAGGGCCCATCGCGTCGTGGCCTCGCAGATCACCTGCCCGTCGGCCGGTCGGACGACGAACGTGGCCCGTCGTACGGTGGTTCGCGTGCCATCGATGATCCACGTCGCCGCGAGGATCTCATCGCCGGCGAAGGCTTCGCCTCGGTAGTCGATCTCGTGTCGGGCCACGAACCACATCGTGCCTTCGCGGAGATGTCGGGCCCGCGTGAATCCGGCCGCGTCGGTCGCCATCTCGGCGAGCCGGTCGATCCATCGAACGTACTCGACGTTGTTGACGTGGGGAACGCCATCGCTGACCCCTTCGGCCGGAACCGTCATCCCGGCCCAGAACGCGATCCTTGCCGGAACGGGCAGATCGTCGGCCGGTCGCTCGGTGCAAGGTCGGAATGGAACGATGGGAAGGCTCATGAAGGGGGCGACGCTTCGGTTTCAGGTTCGATCGTTCGGAGGTAGTTCCAGGAGTAGATTCCCGATGCGTGGCCGTCGCTGAATCGGATCCTGATCGCGTAGTTGCCCACGGATTCGATCCCCTCGGCCCGGAGCGGTCCGGCGTCGCCGCCCGAGGGAAGCACGGTCAGGGGATTCCGATCGAGTTCCTTCCGCAGTTCCCGGGCGTCCGCGGAGGGGCTCATCCGGCGGAGCCAACCGACCGGATAGAAGACGGTCCGTCCGTCGGGCCACTCGATGGTGAGGCCTCGTGCTCGGTCCAGATGAAGGTGTCGGGGGGGCGGATCCACGGCCATGCGGTGATGGTACGCGGAGACGTCCGCGGTGGCGGATCCGCGTCGGCCGTAGAATCCCGGTATGGACACGACCACTCCGAAGACGACCGCCGGCGAACGGCTCGCGGCAGGACTCGAAGACGCCTCGCCGGTCTGCGTCGGGCTCGACCCCGTTGCGACCCGGCTGCCTGCCGCGATCGATGGATCCGATCCCGTGGAGGCGATCGAACGCTTCTCGAACGGGGTGCTCGACGCGGTGGCCGGGGTCGTGCCGTGCGTCAAGATCCAGGCGGCGTGCTTCGAGCGTTACGGCCACCTCGGCGTCGCGGCGATGGAACGGGTGATCACCCGGGCCACGGACACTGGATT
>JAACEA010000029.1 GCA_009936695.1 Planctomycetia bacterium | reverse complement strand
TGGCGAGGTCGAGGGCGGCGACCGCATGGCGTTCGGCTTCGAACCAGGCCGTCTGCTTCATCGCGGTCTCGGTCTTCTCGAGCAGGGTCTCGATTCGTCGGTGCGTCGTCTTGGTCGCCATGGTGTTCGCCGGGTCTTCCTGTTCAGGAGTTCGAATCGCCCGCGTCTTCTCCGGCCGCTTCGAAGCGGTGGTGAAGTCCGTCGAGCAGGGTCCGCCACGCGGTGGTGGACTCCGGGAGTTCGTAGAGGAGGCAGTCGCAGGTCGCCGAGACGTCTTCCGCGACCATCGCATCCTTGAGTCGACCGAGTCGCTTCTGCAGATCGATGATCGCGTCGGTGAGCCTGACG
Organism: Planctomycetia bacterium; assembly: GCA_009936695.1. Lineage (GTDB taxonomy): Bacteria > Planctomycetota > Phycisphaerae > Phycisphaerales > SM1A02 > UBA12014. Next base: position 9,446 of record JAACEA010000029.1, on the reverse strand, counting down.
CCGTCGAACTCCACGTCCTCGGTCGGGATCTCGGCGAGCGAGAGTCCCTGGACGACGGCGTCGCGGATGCCCGACCAGCCCTCGAGCGACTGCATGAGCGAGGCCATGCCCTCGGCGGCACGGCCGCCCTGCATGGCCTCCGCCGCGATCTTCTGCTCGCGTTCGGCGGCGGCGAGCGTCTCCGCCGCCTGCAGGAAGGTGTCCCGCAGGAGTGCCTCCATCGTCGTCGTGAGCATGTGGACCTCTTCTGCGGCGTCCTGAAGACGGCTCGCGGTCTGGAGTTCCTCGTCGGTGAGCATCGCGCCGTCGACCCGGACCTCGACCACCAGTCGGCCGGCCTTCTCCGCGGCCTCGGCGGCGATGGCGATGGCCTCGCCCACGGTGCCCGCCGGGATCTCGCAGGGGTTCTCGTCGAGGAGGATGCGCATGGGTCGACTCCGAATGGAGGGTGCTGGAGGAGGGCTTCCCGGTGACATCGGCATTCCGGAGCCCGTGGATCAGCCGAAACCGCCCCGAGTGGGTCGAATCGAGCCCCGAAGAGGACGTCGAGCATCGAACGAGGGCGGTGCTCGGGGCTGCGGAGGCCGAGGCGGGGGTCAGTCCTGCTCGGCGTCGACGAGCATGAACTTGATCTGGGCTTCGGCCGCGACTCGATCGTCCACCATGGCCTTGCACTGGACGTGGCCGAGCCGCGCACTGGCACGCACGCGTTCGGCTTCGAGGACCAGTTGATCGCCGGGGCCGACGGGCTTCCGAAGCTTGACCTTGTCGAGGCTCAGCAGCACGGCGATCTTGCCGGTGTGTTCGAGTCGCTGGCTGAGCAACAGGCCACCCAGCTGGGCCATCGCCTCGATGATGAGCACGCCCGGCATGATCGGGGTTCCGGGGTAGTGACCCTGGAAGAACGGCTCGTTCATCGTCACGTTCTTGATGCCCACGGCGCGATGTTCGCCATCCATCTCGATCACTCGATCCACGAGCAGCATCGGATATCGATGGGGAAGCGTCCGCTGGATGGTTCGGATGTCCATGACCCGACCGTGCTGGACGCTGAAGCGACGATCCGCCGCCGCCATCTGCTCGCGAATGGCGAGCCCGAGCCGGCGATTGAGTCCGTGGCCGGATCGATAGGCGACCACGCGGCAACGGACCGGACAGCCGACCAGATACAGGTCGCCGAGCATGTCGAGGATCTTGTGGCGGACGGGTTCGTCGTCGAAGCGATAGGTGTTCTCGATGGGCCCGTCGTCGCCGATGACCAGCACGTCCTTCGGCGTCAGGTGCCGGCCGATGCCGCGCTCCCACATCGCCTTCGCCTCCTCCTCGAGACTGAAGGTCCGGGCCGAGCAGAGGTTCTGCACGTAGTCCTCGACGGCGGTGTCCCAGTTCAGGACCTGTCGCTTGATGCGTCCGCCGAAGGCGTTGTAGTCGAGATCGAACACCACCCGCATGCCGGGTGTCTTGTGCGGGATCGCGGCGATCATCGCGTCCCCCTCGTCGATCACGATCGCCTCCTGAAGATCGAAGAATCGACGATCGGCATCCTGCTCCACGACCCCGACCTCGAGCATGGGATCGACGAACGGCCGGGCGGATCCGTCACCTCCGGGAAGTTCCGGGCCGTGGATCCTGATCAGGGCGTTGTCGATGCCGAGCCCCGCGAGCGCCGACATGCAGTGCTCGACGGTCTCGATGGTGGCCTCGCCGGACTTCAGGGTCGTTCTGCGTCCACGGGGCACCACGTTCTCGACGAGCGCGGGGATTCGGACCGGCGGGTCGAGATCGTTTCGCTCGAACACGATCCCGTGATCCGGATCGGCGGGTTCGATCACGACCTCGACGGGAGCGCCGAGCAGGAGCCCCAGTCCCTTGACGGTGATCGGTGCGGCGAGCGTGTGCTGTCGCGACGCGACCGCCGGGGGGGTCGCCGAATCGTCGGCGTCCTCGGTCGTGGGGTCGGTCTCGGTCTCGGTTCCTGATCTCAGCATGACGGTGGTGGGGGCGGGTGGGGGTCAGCGATCGTCGAGGAGTTCCTTGAGTCGTTTCGACCAGTCAGGCAGTCTACGGATGACCGCCTGCTCCTTCATGGCGATCCGGGCTTCCTTGGCGGGCATGCCCGCCCAGGTCTCACCATCGGGGATGTCGTTCATCACGGCGGATCGCCCGGCGATCTGGCAGCCGGCACCGATCCGGATGTGATCGCTCAGGCCGGTGCCGCCGCCGATCAGGGTACCGTCCCCGATCGTCGTGCTCCCGGCAATTCCGGTCAAACCGCTGATCACGACGCACCGACCGATCCTGACGTTGTGCCCGATCTGGCAGAGATTGTCGATCTTGGTGCCGGCGCCGATGACCGTGGGGCCGAACTTCCCGCGGTCGACGCACGCATTCGCACCGATCTCGACGTCCTCGCCGATCTCGACGTGGCCGACATGGGGGATCTTCCGGAGCCCGCGGCCGTCCGGGGCCGGTCGGTAGCCGAAGCCGTCGCTGCCGATCACGACGCCGGCGTGCAGGATGGAGCGGGCTCCCACCACGCAGCGTTCCCGGATCGTCACGTTGGCGTGAAGCCTGACGCCTTCGCCGACGACCGCGTCGGCGTAGATCCGGGTGCCGGACTCGATGCACGCGTCGGAGCCGATTCGGCATCGGGGACCGACCACTGCGAAGGGCCCGATCGTCGCGTCTTCGGCGATCGATGCCGTGGGGTCCACCCGGGCGTCGGGATGGACGCCGGCCGGGGGATGGTCGGCGAGCTCCGCGACCGCCGCCTCGATGAGTTCGAGCACCTGGATCATGGCCTGGTCCGCGTCTTCGACCCGGATCACCGCCCGGTCGGCCGCGTCCCATTCGCCGAGCTCGAGGTCACGGGTGACCATCGCGACCGAGGCTTCCGAGGTCGACCAGTGTCGCGCGTGGCGGGCGTCGCCGATGAAGGTCAGGTCGCCCTTCGTCGCGTGCTCGACGGTGTCGATTCCTCGAACCACGGTGTCCTCGGCGCCTTCGACGCTTCCAGCGACGAGTGCCGCGATCTCCGCGGCGGTTCGAGACGAATGGAGAGCCGGGCCGAGGTCGTTCACCCGCCGTTTCCGGACGCCGCGTTCATGCGGGCGAGGAGGAGGTCGGTGATGTCGAACGCCTCGGACGAATAGATCATCCGACGGGCGGAGATCTGCTTCTGCATCGCTTCGGCGGTGGACGGTTCGAGCTGCGGAACCGTGTCGTCGATGATGACCATGTCGATGGGCGGCGTCTGGGCCTTCGCGAAGGCCTCGACCTCGGAGCGGATCCGCTCGTAGACGGTGCGCATCGACTTCGCCCGTTCCGCCTCGACCTTGAGACGGGCGAACTGCTCGATCGCCTGATATTCGCTGATCGCCGATTCCGCGTCCCGGCTGGTCTTGAGCCAGGCCTCTCCACCCTGCTCGAAGTTCTCGAGCTCCGCCTGGAGATTCTCGATTCGACCGCGGAGCTGATCGAGCTCCGTGTCGTACCTGACCGCGACGGCGTCGACCCGCTCGCCCTCGGTCTTCTGGACGTCGAGATTGTTGAAGAGGCGCTCGAGGTCGACCGTGGCCACGATCGGCGGGCTGGTCGGCACGGCGAACATGACCCGGGCCGCTCCGGCGAGCAGGGCGATCGCGGCGGTGCCGGCGACGAGGATTCTGAGGCGTGATGCGTTCATGGTTCGATGGTCCGGTTGCGGTCGGTCAGGGGGCGACGATGGCGTTGTTCATGCGGACGATGACCTGGTCCGAGATGTCCGAGGTGTTGGCGGCGAAGAGGATCCGGCGGTTCGTGATCTGCTGCAGGACCTGCGTCTGGAGGGGGACCTGCGTGCCGGACTGCGTTCGAATCTCGCCCGCGGAGTCGTCGACGAGCACGAGGGAGAAGCCCTCGGCCTCCGCGACGCGTTCGGCTTCGCGTCGGAGATTCCGATAGATGCTTCGCCACATCAGGGACTGTTCCCGATCGACTTCGATCGCCTTCATGTTCGCCCACTGCTCGAGGCGAAGCTGCATCAAGGCGACCTCGTCCCGGATGGCCTGTCGCTCCTCCGGCGACGACGCGGACTCGCTCTCTTCGAGCCGCCGCTCCATCGCCTTCTGGCGACCGATGCCCTCCTGCTGGATCGAGCCCTTGAGCGCCTCGATCTTGATCTCCCACTCGGACTTCTCGTCGATCTGCTCGAGCACCCGGGCGACGTTGACCACCGCGACCGGCGTCGGATCCGCCTTCACCACCACCGGGCGGGAGGCGTTCACGGACATCGTGTGGAGCATGACGACCAGACTCGCCACGAGGGCGGTGGGGCCGAAGAGGCGAGCGAGACGATTCGTTGACGTGAGTCGGTCCACGGGCATGCGACGGAACTCCGAGGGAGAGGAATGGACGAACGATCGACGAGGATTGTACGTATCCGCGCCGATCCGGGGGTGGGAGGGCGGTGCGTGGAGGCGATTCAGAAGGGAAGGGCGGCGCTGAAACTGAACACCTGACGCTCGTCGTCCGGCTGCTTGACCAGCGGGAATCCGAAGTCGAAGGCCAGCGGGGCGGGTCCGAGGATCGGCAGGTAGAGCCGGACCCCCAGGCCGACGGAGACCCGGTAGTCCTCGAATCCCGGCGTATCGCTGACCGTGCCGGAGTCGACGAACACCACACCGGCGAAGCTCTCTCCGACGATCGGCACCTCGTACTGGGCGCCGGCGAAGAAGAGCCAGTTGCCGCCGATCGGCTCGAAGTCGCCCGAGCCATTCGGCTCGCCGATGGTCCGGTCGGACTTGGGGCTGATGGTCCGAAACTCGAAGCCGCGGAAGGTCTGGCCGCCGAGGTAGTACCGCTGGAACGTGGGGGCATTGCCCTGGAAGATCCACGACACGTCGGTCTGCAGGCTCAGCACGTGCTTGCGACCCAGGAAGTCCTCGTACAGGGTGAGGAAGCTCGCGAGTTCCGCATTCACCGCCCAGTAATCGACGGTCTCCGGCTCGGAGAAACCAGGGGTCGCCTGTCGATCGATGCTCAACGGAATCGCCTTGGTGACGCCGAGCTGGAGGGCGGATCCCTTGCCCGGACGGAAGGGATCGTCGACGGTGGTTCTGCGGAGCGTGCCTCCGAGCGTCACGAAGCGATCGGGGCCCCGGTCGTCGTAGACGGCGAGCGGCGTCGTCGGATCGAAGTCGGTCAGTTCCACCTGCTGGATCGAGGCCGCGAGGTTGCCCACCCAGACGTCGCCCAGACGCTGGCCGAGGTTGCCCGCGACCACGAACCGGTTCTCGGAGTACTCGCTGAAGATGCGATTGCGGTACGAGCCGGAGAACTGGGCGGAGACGTTCGATTCGAAGATGTGCGGTTCGGTGAGGGAGATCGAGAACTGGCTGACCTCGGTGCCGGGGGCGACGGTGATGTCGAACGACTGGCCGGCGCCGCGGAACGCCCGCCCGCTGATCAGTTCCTCGGCGGTGAGCGGCCAGTCGGCGATGTCGAAGTTGGTCTGCCGGAAACTGAATTCTCCGAAGATTCCGCTGTCGGATCCCAGTCCGGCGCCGAAGTTGAAGGAGCCGGTGTTCCGCTCCTTGACCTCGATGATGATGTCGCGCACCCGGGGGGCGTCGGGGGTGGGCTGCTGGATCGAGATCCGGGCCTCGTTGAACAACTGCGTTCGTTCGATGGCGATCCGGGCTTCTTCGGTGAGGGTCCCGTCGAGGGGCCGTCCCGGTCGGACCTTGACGAGGCGGCGGATGACCTTGTCCTTGGTGAGGAAGTTGCCCTGGATCATGATCAGGCCGGCCGTCGAGGCGCGACCCTCGACGATCTGGATGATCATGTCCACCTCGGCCTGTTCGCCCACGCGGAGGCTCCTGGCCGTGACGCGTGCGTCCACGAATCCCATCTGGAGGTACGCGTCCCGGATGTCGTCGATCGTCGCATCGACCTTGGGACGTTCGTACGGATCGCCCGGACGCAATCTCGCGAGGGCGAGCAGCTGTTCGTTGGAGAAGACGTCGAGCGGGGAGTCGACGCCGCCGCTCGCCGCGATCTCGATCTCGCGGAGCCGGTACTGCCGCCCCTCGTCGATCACGAAGACGACCTTGGCTTCCTTCGAGTCGGGACCGAGCATCACGCGGCTGTCGATGCGGACGTCGATCCAGCCGCGATCCTTGTAGAAGCGGTCCAGCGTCGCGACGTCGTCGATCAGGCGGTTCGGATCGAGTTCGCCCTTCCGGAAGAAGAGGATGGCCGGCTTGGTCTGGATCCGCGACCCGAGGATGTTCGCGGGATAGTTGCGGTTGCCGACGAACTCGATCTCCTTGATCCGGACCCGGGGGCCTTCGACGATGATGAAGATCAGGATCCCGTCCTCGGTGAGTCTCGAGTCGTCGACCGAGACCTCCGCGAGATAGTGCCCTTTCGTCCGGTAGAGATCCTTGATGCGAATCAGCGACTGCTCCACGAGGAAGTCATCGCGCGGGCCACCGGCGTAGAGGGGGATCTGGGCTCGGAGTTCCTGGTCGGAGACGAGGGTGTTCCCCACCGTCTGGACGTCGCGGATGATCGCCTGCTCGGTCACCCGATAGACGACCTTGACGCTTCCGTCGGGAAGCAGCACCGCATCCGCGGTCACGGTCTGGAACTGGCCGAGTCGATAGAGGGTCGCGACGTCGTCCTTGAGCGAGTCGGCATCGAACGGCTGGCCAGACGCGGTCCGGATGTTGTTCTGCACGAGCCGCATCTCGACTCGCTCCAGGCCCTTGAATTCCACCTCCGCGATCGGGCGATCGGCGAACGTCTCATCGTCGATGTCCTGGGCGAGGGCGGTCGGGTCGGCCCCGACGAGCGTGAGCAGGAGCAGGATCAGGGAAAGAAACCGGGTCAGGCCCTCGACCGGGGCGTGGACGACGGCGTCGGCCGGCCGACACGAACGGATGGACGGCCGTGAGCGCGGGGGCGTGCCTGGATGGAATGTCGAGGGGCCCGTCTGCATGAACCTTGCAGAATACCCCGGCGGCCATGAGAACGCCCCGTCGAGCCGCCACAGGCGGCGGTTCGGCGGGGCGATCGATCACCGGCCCGTCCGCCCTCGGGCGATCACGGACACGCGGTGGTTCGAGTGGTGGCTCAGATCAGGATCGAGAGTAGGAGTCCGATGCCGGTGGCGGCCATCGCCAGTCGGAAGAAGACGTCGCGTTCGACGCTCTGATTGGTTCGGGTGGTGGGCTTGGCGGGCATCTTGCTTCCTCCTCGGGTTCCTGGACGCGCATCACGGGATGCGACGAAGGGAGACTCGAATTGGGAAGCACCGATGCAAGCGGTGATTCGGCGATCGGCCGATTCTCCGCCGGCACGACCCGCACGATCCGCAGAAACCGACGCCGTCCCGCGAACATCGGCGGGTGGCGGGGGACGAGTCCCACCGCTACCGTGCGGAGATGGCCTCGAACACCACCGCGACGCGTTCCCCGCTCCACGACTTCCACCTCCAGCATGGGGCGAAGATGGTCGACTACGCCGGTTGGGAGCTTCCGCTCCACTACGGCTCGATCGGAGACGAACACGTCTGGACGCGTACCAGCGGCGGGCTCTTCGACGTCTCCCACATGGGTCGACTCCGCATCTCCGGGCGGCACGCGCGTCGTTTTCTCGACCGCGTCTGCACCCGACTGGTTCGAGGCATGGCGGCGGGGCAGTGCCGGTACGGGTTGATCTGCAACGAGACGGGCGGATGCCTCGACGACGTGCTCGTCTACTGCTTCGCCGACGACGACTACATGGTCGTGTGCAACGGCGCGAATCGGGCGAAGATCGTCGCCCATTTCGAGCGTGTGAAGGCGGAGGAGGATCACGCGTTCAAGATGGTGGATCAGACCGAATCGACCTGCATGTGCGCGATCCAGGGCCCGAAGGTGATGGAACTCCTCGGTGCGGTCTCGACCGAGGTTCCCACGCTGAAGCGATATCGCTTCACCGTGAAGAACGTCCTCGTGATGAAGATCATCGTGAGTCGAACCGGATACACGGGTGAGGACGGCGTGGAGGTCATCCTGGGCGCCAAGTTCGCGAAACAGGCGTTGGGCATGCTGCTCAAGGACGTGGGGTCCGAAGACGCCGCGGTGCGGCCGATCGGACTCGGGGCTCGTGACAGCCTTCGGATGGAGGCCGGCATGCCGTTGTACGGACACGAACTCGACGAGCAGACGGATCCGCTGTCCGCAGGGCTCGGTTTCGCGGTGAAGCTCGACAAGGGCGAGTCCGATGCCCAGGAGGGACGGTTCATCGGGCAGGACGCGCTCCAGAAGATCGCCGAGGCGGGACCGACCCGGAAGCTCGTGGGCCTCGCCCTCGAAGGTCGACGAAGTCCACGGCAGGGGATGGCCGTCCTCGATGGTGATCGGCCCGTGGGCATCGTCACCAGCGGCTGCCCGAGTCCGACGCTGGGCCACCCGATCGCGATGGCCTACGTTCCGCCCGAGATGGCGAAGTCCGGGGAAACCGTCCGGATCGATCTCGGAGGCGGTACCGATGCGAAGATCGTGGATCTGCCCTTCTACAAGCGACCCTCCTGATCCTGCACCACCGGGATCGGCATGCGACGGCATGCGACGAAACACGACGCGGGCCCGATCCTTCGATCGGGCCCGCGGTCATGAATTCGGGTGGGTGTGCAGTGCGCTGATCATGGGCCCGCAGGCCTCGGCTGGACTCAGTTGTTGACCCCCGTCCGCGAGCGGCGGTGGGGCTGGTGCTGGTCATCGACCCCGATCGTGTCCGCGATCGTGCGGAGGAATCGGCCCGGCCGGTCGTCCATCAGCTGCGACTGGAGACGTCGGAGGGCTTCCATCTCGATCTGGCGTACGCGTTCCCGGGTGAGTCCGACCTCGCGACCGATCTCCTTGAGCGTGAGCGGCGGCTGACCTTCCAGGCCGAAGCGAAGCCGGATGACCCGGGCATCCCGTTCGTCGATCGACTCGAGCAGCTTCAGGACCATCGCGAACTCCTCGCGATGCTCGCTCTCCGCCTCGGGTTCGGCGTTCCGGGAATCCGGGCACATCTCCGCGAAGTCGGCGGCTTCGCCGTTGATTCCCGTGGGTGCCTGGTTGCCGGTCGAGACCGCCTTCATCGCTCGGCGGATCGCTTCGATCTTTCGATCCGGAATCTGAAGCGCGGCACCCATCTCGGCGTTGCTCGGCTGTCGGCCGAGCTCTTCCTCGAGTCGGGCCGCGGTCTGCCGCCACTTGCCGATCAGGTCGACCATGTAGGCCGGGATGTGGATCGGCTGGGTCGCATTGACCAGCATCCGCTTGATCGACTGCTTGATCCACCACGAGGCGTAGGTGCTGAACCTCGCGCCCTGCGCCGGATCGAAGCCTTCGACCGCACGAATGAGGCCGATGTTCCCCTCCTCGATCAGATCGAGGAGTGGAAGCCCGCGATTCGAGTAGTTCTTGCTG
>JAACEA010000313.1 GCA_009936695.1 Planctomycetia bacterium | reverse complement strand
GGTAGACGAGGACGCTCTGGAAGACCTCACCGATCGAGATCGCGACCTCCGCCCCTTCGAGGCCGAGCATCGGAGGCAGCCAGGTGATGAAGAACCAGGCGTAGACGCCGAAGAACAGCACCTGGAAGATGCTGTTGAACGCCACCAGCCCGGCGGCGTAATCGCTGCTTCCACGAGCGAGATCATTCCAGACAAGGACCATGGCGATGCATCGGGCGAGCCCGACCAGGATCAGCCCGATCATGTAGTCGGGATGTCCCTGCAGGAAGACGACCGCCAGCACGAACATCAGGACCGGCCCCACCACCCAGTTCTGCACCAGGGACAACACCAGGATCCTCCAGTCGCGGAAGACCTCCGGCAGTTTCTCGTACCTGACCTTGGCGAGCGGCGGATACATCATCAGGATCAGGCCGATCGCGATCGGGATGTTCGTGGTGCCGACCGAGACCCGGTCGAGCGCCGCCCCGACCCCCGGCACGAGGCGTCCGAGGAGCACGCCGATCGCCATCGCGAGGAAGATCCAGAGCGTGAGGAACCGATCGAGGAATCCGAGTCGACCGGGCTCGGCGGTGGCGCAGGGTGTCGCGGGGTTCGCGGCCGGGGCGTTCGGGGGTGTCGCCTTCATGGAGCACTGGTCCTCTGGTGATCGATGACCTCGGCGAGTCGCGGCAGGCGTGCGGCGACGACCTTCCAAGTCGCCTCCCGAACCCGCCGACGGCAAGCCATCGTCGCACACCGCGAGCACCGGGTCGAGCGTCACGGCCGAGCGGGCCTCCAGGGCCCCGCCATCGTGGGCACCGAGGTCGACCCCGCACCCGCGTCACTCGGCACGCGATCGACGCTCCCAGACGGACCAGCGAAGAAGTTTCGTCGAGATCTCGAAGGTCGGTGGCCCAAGCGACGTGTCCGGGACGATCGCCTCCGGAGGTCGCTTCAGGACGATCCGACCCGCGTCGGCCCGTTCGGCGGCGCCGAGCATCGTCCGGAGCTCGTCGTCGACGTCGATCGGCGTCTCGTCCGCGTCGTGCAGCAGCGATCGAAGACGCTGCATCGCCTTCGGAGGCAACGCCGACGACTTCCGCCGCGGCGGAAACATGGGATCGATCAGAATCAGCGCCGGCGGCTCACCCTCGCGTCGAAGCCAGTCGACGGCGTCCCCGTGATGCATCTCGATCCGGGTCGCCGGCTCGAGACCGGCCGCGACCGCCCGGCGGCGTCCGTCTTCGAGCAGCGCCGCCACGACCGGGTGACGCTCGCAGGCGAGGACGCGCCTCGAAGCGGCGGAGGCGGCGGCGATCGCGGTGTCCGTGCCGAGACCTCCGGTCAGATCCACGATCGGTCCCGGCGTCTCGCCGAGACCGTGCACGATCCGGCGGAGGGGATGTCCGGTTTCGAGGCGACGCCGGAGCGCCGATTCGATCTCGCCCCGGACCCCGGTCCCCGCTCGATCCTCAGGGGCCCGAAGCTCGAGCACCCCGTCCACCACGTCCAGCACCATGCCGGCCGACGCGGCGGATTCGACCGCCGACGAGATCCCCGTCTCGAGATCGAAGGAACCGGGTCGATTCGGGTCGGGACCGGACATGGATCGACTCCGGGTGCGACGAGGGCCGGCGGGGGTTGGACACCGGATCGACATCGGGACCGTCCCGACTTCCCCGGTACCATACGACGTCCACCGATCAGGCCGTCCTCCCACCTCGTCACTCGGCGACGCACGGACGCCGGCCCCAGGAGACCAGTCGTGTCCGAATCCTCCGCCACCGCCTTCGCACCCGTCTTCGGGAACGTGCTCGAGATGATCGGGAACACCCCGATGCTCGAGTTGAAGCGGCTCGACACCGGCCCCTGCCGACTCTTCGTGAAGATGGAGTCGATGAACCCCGGCAACTCGATCAAGGACCGCATCGCGGTCTACATGATCGATCAGGCGGAGAAGTCCGGCCGACTGAAGCCCGGCGGCCGAGTCGTCGAGGCGACCGCGGGCAACACCGGACTCGCCCTCGCCCTCATCGCCGCCCAGAAGGGCTACGACCTGACCGTGGTGGTTCCGGACAAGATGAGCGACGAGAAGATCTCGCACCTGCGGGCGATGGGCGCCGAAGTCCATCTCGCGCGCAGTGACGTCGAGAAGGGTCATCCCGAGTACTACCAGGAGGTCGCCGCGGCGATCGCCGACGCGGATCCGAACGCCTTCTTCATCAACCAGTTCGCCAACGAGGCGAATCCGCAGGCGCACTACGAGACCACCGGCCCCGAGATCTGGGGACAGATGGACGGGGACGTCGACGCCTTCGTCGCGGGCGTCGGCTCGGGCGGCACGGTGAGTGGCGTCGGTCGGTACCTCAAGGAGCGGAATCCCGACGTGCAGGTGGTGCTCGCGGATCCCGACGGATCGATCCTCGCCCCCAAGGTCAACGACGGACTCGAAGTGAAGCCCGGTTCGTGGCTGGTCGAGGGGATCGGCGAGGACTTCGTCCCCGACATCCTGGACCTCTCGCTGGTGGACACCGCGATCACCGTCGACGACGGCGACGCGTTCCACACCGCCCGCGAACTCCTCCGCACCGAAGGCGTCCTCGCGGGTTCGAGTGTCGGCACCCTGCTCGAGGCCGCCCTCCGCTACTGCCGGGCCCAGACCGAACCGAAGCGGGTCGTCACCTTCATCTGCGACAACGGGGCGAAGTACCTCTCGAAGATGTTCAACGACCACTGGATGACCGACCAGGGATTCATCGAGCGTGATCGACACGACGACCTGCGCGATCTCATCGGCCGGCGTCACCTCGAGAAGGAGGACTACTGCCTCACGCCGGACATCCCACTGCATCTCGCGATCAAGCGGATGCGGATGTACGACGTGAGCCAGATGGTGATTCTCGACCAGCACGAGAAGCCGCTGGGGATCCTCGACGAGTCGGACGTCCTCCTCGCCATGGTCCACGATCCGGAGAACGCGAAGCTCCCGGTCAGCGACTTCATGACGCGACGGCTCGAGATCGTGGCCCCGTCGGCCAGCATGAACGACCTCGTCCCGATCTTCCGGGCGGACCGCGTCGCGATCGTCGCCGACGACACGCATTACTACGGCCTGATCACCAGGATGGACATGATCAACTTCCTGCGACAACGCGTCGGCTGAATCCGACGACCGCGTCCCAACCGAACCTCCCCCCCACCCCGTACAAGCCCTCCAGACCAT
>JAACEA010000028.1 GCA_009936695.1 Planctomycetia bacterium | reverse complement strand
GCGACTTCAACGACGACGGCGTCGTCGATGGTGCCGACTTCGGATTCCTCTTCGCGGCCTGGGGTGCGTGCGCCGGCTGTGTGGAAGACCTGAACAACGACGGGTTCGTGAACGGCGTCGACCTCGGTGAGTTCCTCGCCGTGTGGGGCGACTGCCCCGATGACTCCGGTGGCGGCGGTGGTGACCCGGGCGACTGCCCCGACTGCGATTGCTGCGAGGCCAACGGCAACACCAGTTGCTCCGACCAGGCCTGCACCGAACTGGTGTGCCAGCAGGATCCGATCTGCTGCCAGTTCGGATGGGACTCGATCTGTGCCGGGCTCGCTGAGCAGTTCTGCAACGGATGTGAAGGCCCCTGAGCCGGACTTGAATTCACGGTCCGATTCCGTAATGGAGCCTAGACTCTCGCATGAACCGGAACCGTGATTTCAGAATCGTCCTCCAGTCCGCGGCCGTGACGGCTTCCGCCGTCGCGGCCGCGGCTTTTGGGGGCGACCTCGGCTGCATTCCAGACAACCCCAGCTTCGAGATCGGCCCCGGCGAGGGCGGCGAACCCATCGCGGCCTGGTCGGACGACGGTGCCGTCGGTCGATCGCCCGGGCTCCGTTCTCACGGATCGTGGGCCGCCTGGATCGCAGGACCGTCGACGGGGGGCCCCGGCATTTCAAGGTTGATCGAGACCGTGGACTGTCTCCCGGGATGGCGACACCGATTCGTGGTCGACGTCGGGCATCGTGGCGCCGACCCGGTCGTCGGGGCGGCCCGGCTGGCCTTCATCGCGACCTGGCTCGATTCGAGTGGAAACGTGCTCGACGTCTCATCCAGAATCCTGCTCAATCAGGAATCCCCCACGGACGAGATGTTCACGGTGGAGGAGGTTCTGCCGGTGGCGCCGTCCGGGACCGACCGGATCCGACTGGAGTTCGCATTCATCCAGACCAAGGCCCAGGAACCGGGGCGGGCGTATGTGGATGCGTTCCAGTTCATGCGGGTCAATCCAGGCGTGAACCAGTGGGGCGACTTCGGCGGGACGACCTTGGAGTTCTCCGACCGCATCTGGCGGGTCAAGTCCGCCTACACGGGTCCGGGCCCGAACGCATTCTCCCCCTCCCCGAACAATGCCACGGTGCGGCCGGACGGATCGCTTCGCCTCGCGATCCCCAGGGTCGGTGATCAATGGCGATGCTCCGAAGTCACGGTCGAAGACGTGCTCGGCTACGGGACGTATCGATTCAAGACCCGCGGGCGGGTCGACCTGCTCGACCCCAACACGGTCTTCGGGCTCTTCCTCTGGGAGTACCCGCAGTGCTTCGAAGGAAGCGACGAGTGGTGGAACCCGGCGAGCGAGTTCGACATCGAGTTCAGCCGCTGGGGTCAACCCGGCAACGACTTCGCCCAGTTCGTCGCCCAGCCCTACTGGTGGGGTGGGAACATCAGCCGGTTCGCGATGCCCGAGCCGACGCCGGCCGAGGTGACCAGTGAATTCAACTGGACGCCGGACGGCGTGATCTGTCGGGCCTGGCTCGGGCACGCCGACGAGCCCTCGAGCGAGGATCTGCTGCACGAATGGACGTATACGGGGCCGCATCAGCCGCGTCCCGGGCTCGCCCGCGTGCACCTCAACCTCTGGCTGGTCAACGGCAGTCCGCCGATGAACGGCCAGGAGCAGTCGATCGAGATCACGTCGTTCGACTTCATCCCCGAGCCGCAGGCCGACTGCACCGGTGATCTCAACGGCGACGGCGTCGTCGATGGGGCGGATCTCGGATTGTTGATCGGCGGATGGGGAACGAGCGGACTCGGGGATCTCAACGGCGATGCGTCCATCGACGGCGCGGACCTCGGCCTGATGATCGGTGCGTGGGGCGTCTGCCCCGGCTGATCGTCCCGGCGAGAAGAAGGCCGGTTCCAGTCGGTGTGGTGATGCCGCGGAACGCGAAGCGGCCCGGTGGGGTTGGTGGTCGCGTGGTCGGCGTCGTCAGCCGAACAGGAGGAACGTCCCGCCCTGGGCGAGGATTCCCAGAAGTCCGGAGCCGATCATCACCAGCAGAAACTTCGGCCAGGAGGCCCGGTCGATCCAAACGCGGCGGTCCGTCAGCCCCTCGTTGGTTCGCCCGCATTCGGGGCACGTCGCGGTGGTGTCCTCCGCCAGCGTTTCGAGGTGGTAGCCACAGTCGGCGCAGGCCTGCGGGTCGTGGGTCGGCGGCTTCCATTCCATGAACATCGACTGCACGAGCCACGCGGAGGCCACCACCAACAGGATGAGGATGTTGATCAGGGTTCCCTGCACGAGGGTCGACACCAGCGTGGACGCGAAGATGTCGAATACGACGTACCGTTCGAACGCCTCTCCGGCCATCACCGCGAGGATTCCCGGGAACATGTCGACGGCAAAGGCGGCGCCGGGCACGATGCAGACCGCGAGGCGGAGTCCGTATCCGATTCTGAACGATCGCTCGACGAACGGTCTTTGCAGGCGTCGGCGAAATCCACGGCTGGAGCTGGCCAGGCCGATGAAGCAGCCGTAGATCGCGATCCCGAGGGCCATCGCGGTCGGCGAGGCTTCATTCGCGGTGAGCCCGAGCATGAAACTCGTGGTTCCCGCCACGAAGGCGATCACGACCCAGAGAATGCAGCGACGGACCGTCGCGCGGGGCGGGAGGCGATCCGCCGGCTTGACGTCTCGGATCGCACGCCGGGGCGGCGGCGTGGTCGGTGGTGAGCCGGCGTCGTCGGAGGCGGGTGTCGATGCGGTCATGTGAGGATCTCCCGCACGATGCGCGCCGATTCGACCCCGGTGAGGCGGACGTCGAGGCCCTGGTGCGGCACGCTGAGGCGCTGGTGATCGAGTCCCAGCAGGTGCAGCATGGTCGCGTGCAGGTCGCGGACGTGGACGACGTCCTGCACCGCGTCGTAGCCGAGTTCGTCCGTGGCGCCGTGGGTCACGCCACCGAGGACGCCGCCGCCCGCCAGAAACATCGAGAAGCCCTTGATGTGATGGTCCCGGCCCGGATCGCTGCCGCCACCCTGGGACATCGGGGTCCGTCCGAACTCGCCGCCCCAGACCACGAGGGTGTCTTCGAGCATGCCGCGCCGCTTGAGATCCTTGAGCAGGGCCGCGGTCGGCTGATCGCACTTGTCGCAGCACACGTCCATGTACTGCTTCAGGCCGCCATGGTGATCCCAGCCGCGATGGTAGAGGTGGATGAAACGGACGCCGCGTTCCGCGAGTCGGCGGGCGAGGAGACAGTTGCTGGCGAATGATCCGTCGCCGGGAACGGCGCCGTACATCTCGAGGGTCTCCGGTGATTCCTCGGAGATGTCCATGAGTTCGGGAATCGACGCCTGCATCCGGAACGCGAGTTCGTGCTGGGCGATCCGCGAGTCGATTTCGGGATCGCGGGTGGTTTCGGCCCGGAGTCGGTTCAGTTCCGCCACCGCATCGACGAGGTTCGACTGGCAGTCGGTGGTGATGCCGGGCGGATTGGCGACGTAGTGGACGGGATCGCCCTGGCCGTGGAACTCCACGCCCGAGAGTTTGCTGGGTAGGAATCCACTCGACCACTGCCGGGCCGCGATGGGCTGCGGATTGCGGCCGCCCACGCTGGTCAGCACCACGAAACCGGGGAGATTCTCGCTCAGGGAGCCGAGTCCGTAGTTCACCCACGACCCCATGCTGGGGCGATCGGGCACGATGGTCCCGGTGTTCATGAAGGTGTGGGCGGGATCATGGTTGATCTGCTCGGTCACCATCGAGTTCACGATGGCGATGTCGTCGGCGCAGGTCGCGATGTGCGGCAGGTAGTCGCTGATCGACTGTCCGCTCTCGCCGTGCTGACGGAACGTCGCCCGGGACCCGAGGCAGCGGAGTTCCTTGCCCTGCAGCTGGGCGATCGGCATGCCCCGGGTGTACGACTCGGGCATCGGCTGGCCGTCGAGTTCCACGAGCCGCGGCTTGTGGTCGAAGGTCTCGAGGTGGCTCGGCCCGCCGGCCATGCACAGGAAGATCACCCGCTTGGCCTTCGGAAGCAGGAGTGGCGGCGCGGGGCCCGCGGCGGCCACGGCGGGAAGGGCGCCCGGCCACTGGCTGAGCGAGGCCGCCCCCAGCCCCATCGACAGGGAACCGAGGAATCGGCGTCGACTCATCGCGTCGAGTTCGGCGAGGATTTCGGACATCGGCTCATTCACGGGTGTACGTCTCATGGAGGTTGAGAATCGCCCGGCAGGTCTGGATCCAGGCCGCGAACTCGGTCGGCGGACGTCCGTGCGGTGACGCGGTCGATTCACCCCGAGGGGCGGCGTCGACCAGCGTGATCGCGTTTTCGGGCATGTCCCCGAAGTCCCTTCGAGACTTCTGCAGCAACCGCTCCAGCACCATCAACTCCGACTCGCTCGGTCGTCGGGAAAGCGCAATGAACCACGCGTGCGCGAGGCGATCGCGGTCCGAGGCGGTGGAATCGTCGGCCAGCACCCGGCGTGCGAGCCCGCGGGCGGCGGCGACGAAGACGGGATCGTTCATGAGTACCAGCGCCGCAAGCGGCGTGTTCGAGACCGATCGCGTCGCGACGCACGCCTCCCGGGACGGCGCGTCGAAGGCCTTGAGCATCGGGTGCAGGAACTGTCGCTGCCAGTGCACGTACACGCCTCGTCGCCACTGGGCGTCGTCGGTGTCGGGTTCGTAGCGACGCATCGGGAAGTTCAGGTGCCGGTAGAGCCCCGCGGGCTGCGGGGGCTTGACGCTCGGTCCACCGCGGTCGGTGTCGAGGAGCCCGCCGGCGCTCAGGGCGATGTCACGTACGAACTCCGCGTCGACCCGGTGCCGGGTCTGCCTGGCGTAGTGGAGATTCGCCGGGTCGAGGGCGGCCGTGTCCCCGACGGGGACCGACGACCTGGCATACGCGTCGGTGAGCACGATCCGTCGGACGAGGGCCTTGACGTCCCACCCGGACTCGATGAAGTCGACCGCAAGGAGATCGAGCAGCGCCGCGTGGGTGGGCGGGCGTCCCTGTCCGCCGAAGTCCTCCTCGCTCGGACAGAGTCCCTCCCCGAAGAGCATCGCCCAGATTCGATTCACGAAGACGCGGGCGGTCATCTCCCCGACCCCGCCTTCGGAGGCGGGCGTGACGAGCCAGTCGGCGAGGTCGAGCCGGTCGGCCCGGGGGTTCCCGGGATCGCGTCGAGGAACCTCGCCAAGAAAGGCGGGCACCGCCGGGGCGACCATCGGGCCGCTTTCGTCGAGCCAGTCTCCGCGCGGCAGGACGCGAACTTCGCGAGGCGTCTCGAGACGACGGGTGTAGAGCGTCGTCGGGAGCGTCGACACGACGTGCTCTCGTTCCGCCTCGATCGTGGCGAGCGCCGCGGCGGCCGCGTCGACCGCCGGGTCGGATGACCGGCGGTGGGCGGCGAGCACGCGTTCGTCCTCGGCGGAGCGATCTCCCCGCGGGCGGCGCAGCGCCTCGACGACCTCGGGCGGTGCCGGGCCTGGCTGGCGGACCGACGTGGCGTCCCAGCGAACCGTCCCCCCGAACTGGGTGAAGGCGATGCCGTCGATGTCGACACCCTCGGTGAGGCCGATCTCGGCGAGGGGCACCTCGAGTCGATGCCACCCGCCCGTCGGCGGGAGATCGCCCATCCGGCGATACGCGGGGGAATCGTCCGCGGTGCGTCCGTAGGAGATCGAGTCATCGCCCCATCGGGCGCGATGTTCCCAGGAGCCGTCGGCGTGGGCCTGCAACATCACGGCCGCGGGCGGATCGGTCGGATCGAGGTGGATCCAGGCTTCCAGCACGGAATCCGGTTCGACGCGGATCCGTCGATCGGTGTCGACGGTGTAGTGCTGCACGAGGCCGTCGGATCGTTGCACGCGATAGGCGGTTCCGTGGCGGGCGGGGATCGCGGGATCGGTGTGGAAGGTCCAGTCGCCGCGTTCGGTGCCGCCGGTGTCGAGGACGTCGTCGACCCAGGTCTGCGTCCGGTCTCCACCCGCCGCGATCCGCGCCTCCATCATCCGCTCCCACGCCGGTGATGTCTCGTCGGCCGCGGTTTCGGCCGCTTGCAGCCGACGCTGAGCGGTAGCGCGACGCTGCGCGATGTCCTCGAGGCGTCGTCGAGCGTCCGGTGTCGTCACCTGCATCTCGGGTTCGCGCCGGGTGGGCGAGGTGTTGTATCCGTCGTACGGATTTCGAAGGTGCGCCTCGTCGTCGATGTCGGCGAAGAACGCCCCGAACGCGTGGTAGTCGACGTGGGTGTAGGGGTCGTACTTGTGGTCGTGGCACTGGGCGCAGCCGACCGTCGCCGCCATCCAGACCTCGCTGGTATTCCGCACGCGATCGGCCATGTAGATCGCGCGATACTCCTTGAGCTGGAGTCCGCCCTCGTGCGACGTCTGCACCAGTCGGTTGTAGCCGGAGGCGACGAGCGCGTCCTGCCGATCGCCCTCGGGGAGATCGGGGTCGCCGTCCACGACCAGGTCGCCGGCCAGTTGCCAGCGGGTGAACCGGTCGAACGGCATGCCCGCGTTGAAGGCCCGGATCACCCAGTCGCGGTAGGGCCAGACGCGGTGTTCCTGATCGCCGTGGTACCCGACGGTGTCCGCGTATCGCACGAGATCGAGCCATCGCACCGCGAGGCGTTCGCCGAAGTGCGGGCTCGCCAGCAGGCGATCGACGGTCCGCGGGAGGCGTTCGTCCGGTGGAAGCGCGAGGCACGCGTCGACGTCGGCGGGCGAGGGGGGCAGTCCGGCGAGATCGAAGGAGAGTCGCCGGAGCAGGGTGACCGGATCGGCGGCGTCGCTTCCGAGGAGGCCGAGGCTCGCATGCCGGTCGTCGAGGAGTCGATCCACGACCCCCGCATCATTCGAAGAGACGCGGGCGATCTCCGTCGGTTCGACGTACGCCCAGTGGGGCCGGTAGCTCGCGCCGGATTCGATCCAACGCCGGATCGTCGCGACTTCGTCGTCGCTCAGGGGATCGTGTGCACGCCTCGGGGGCATGGGGTCGGCGTCGTCGATGATTCGAAGCCACGCTTCGCTCGCGTCGAGATCGCCGGGAACGATCGCCGCGACGCCCGGCGCGAGTTCACGGGTGGCGGACGCGAAGTCGATGAGGCTCAGGTCCGCTTCTCGCGCTTCGGCATCGGGGCCGTGACAGGCGAAACACTTGCTGGAGAGGATGGGCCGGACGTCTCGCGTGAAATCGACCGGCAGGGGGTCACCGGAGGGGAGGGCGGTGAGCAGCAGGCTCGCGAGGATGAAGGTCGAGAATGACACCGCAAATCACCCTATCAGACGGCGATAGGGGTCGATACCGAAATCGATCCGTTGCCCCGGAGGCGGCGGTTTCCGCACCGGCCGATCGTGTTCAGCGCACGTTGCCGGCGTATCGAATCGCGACGACCGGATTCGCGGGATCGTCGGTGGTGACCACGATCGTGCCGCGGACGCTTCCGAGCCGGGTCGGCGCCTTGCCTCGGAGCCGGAGTCGCCACTTCGTCCGCTCGGGATCGAGGGGTTCGACGACGGCTTCGAGCCCTGGCTCGCCGTCCACGATCGTCGTGGAGAGCAGCGCGAGCGGTCGTCCGTCGACGCGTTGGAGCGTCGTCTCCCGATCGATCGGTTGTCCGGGTCGGAGCGTGAGCAGGCCGAGCAGGGTCTCGTCGGCGATCACCGATCCTTCGAACGAGCCGTTGATGGCGAAGTTCATCTCGATCGGCTTCGGGCCTTCCGCGGTGTCGATGGTTCCTTCGACGATCATGCTCCCGTTGTGCCAGCCCCACGGGACCGTCGGGGCGATGTTCACGTCGACCCGCCAGACGCCGCGGGCCTCGGCGGGATCGTTCACTCGAGTGATCGAGGGCGTGGCGTAGGGGGCGAGATCGCCCGTGATCTTCGCGCCCTTCAGGCTGCAGCCGTCTTCGGCGGCGGTCACTTCGATCGAGCCCAGGACCGGCGTCCCGGCGGTGACCCGGCCCAGCGCGAGGAACCTCGGTTCGGCGGTCAGCGTCGCGATGACGTTGGCGCGGATCGTGACGGTGCTGGTCGGTCGGCGGGGATCGTTCGAGACGACCTGCACGTACTTCTCCTGCCTGCCTCCGCCCTTGGGATCGAAGTCGAGGGTGATGGTGGACTGGCCGCCCACGGGAATGGTCATGGGGGTCTTGAACCCGACCGTCGTGCAACCACACGTCGGAACGACCTTCTGGACGGTGAGTGGTCGGCCGCCGGCGTTTCGGACGACGACCTCGGCGGTGCGGGTCTCGTGGTCCGGGACGCTTCCGAAGTCGATCACGGGTTCATCGAACTCGAGGCGGGGGGCCGCCTCCGAGGTCGTTGATCTTGATGTGGAGGCGGGCGTTTCGGTCGGCGGGGCCGGGCGTTGCTCGCATCCGACGGCGAGAAACGCGTTCGACAGCATCCCGCACAGAATGATGGCGAGGGTCGTTGGTGTGGAGGACGTTGCGGCGGTGCGGGTGGGCGTGTTCATGGTGTCGGTCGGCATTCTACCGCCTGGAGGGTCGGACGCCTGCGGTTGATGGGGTCGGTGACGCCGGTACCGCCTACCATTGCATCTCCGGCGACGGTCGCCGTCGCGTCGATGCCCGTACCGAATGGATGTCCATGTCTCCCCGATTCTTCCTCAAGCTTCTGATCATCGCCTGTTTCGTCGAGGGCATCTCGACGCTGGTGCTCTTCGGCGTCGCCATGCCCATGAAGTACCTCGCGGGCCAGCCGGAGTGGGTCTCCGTCGTCGGATCGTTGCACGGCCTCCTCTTCATCGTGGCGGTGGCGATGTTCCTCATCGGACGGGTCCTGGTACCCCTCACCGGTCGGATGACGATCCTGGGGCTGGTCGGGGCGGTGCTTCCGTTCGTGTTTCTCTATGTCGACGTCCTGCTGGTCCGCATCCTGCGGGAGATGCCGGAAGAGACGTCCTGAGCGGATCGATCGCGGCCACGTCTCGACCGGTCGTCAGTCGCCGAGGCGGACTCGCCGTCGGCGGAGCTCGATGAATCAGAACTCCTGTCGGGGAACCGGGACGCGGTAGAAGCCGCCACCGGTCGACTCGAGGTCGCCTCGTGCCGCGAGGGCCCACCAGACCTCCGAAGGGAACTGGTTCGGGGGCAGGATCGCTTCGAAGTCCGCGGACTTTCCACTCGAAAGCGGGCTTCTCGCGAGTTTCGATTCATGATCGAGCTTGGTGAGCTTC
>JAACEA010000312.1 GCA_009936695.1 Planctomycetia bacterium | reverse complement strand
GGGCACCAGACGCGACCGCGCCCGGGCCACCAGCCGCGCGACACGACGACGCCCTCCGGCATTCCGCCGCGGGCGACGCAGCGCCTCGGAACACGCGGCATCCGCCGCCGAGGGCCGTCGACCGGAATCGTCCACCACCGGTTCGATCGTCGGGGAGGGATCCTTCCGGGATGCCCGCCGCACTCGGTCGTGGTGTCGCGCCGCGAAACAGGCGACGATCTCCCGGCGACAGACCGAGCGAGCGACGCCGTCCGGAAATCGTGCGAGGACCATCGGAAGACCATCGTCCCGCCACCGCTGCAGCGTGCGGCGCGACACCCCCCACTCGGCGGCGATCGCCGTGGCGGTGATCTCCGTGTCCGGATCATGTCGCGTCGGACCCCGCCTCGAGGCGAGACGGCTCGCCAGCGAGGCCGCATCCGCCAGAAGGTCCACCCCGGACACGACCTGCGCCTCGAGATCGTCGTCGCGCGCGACCACGCCCGTCACGCGAAACACGAACCAGGAGACCGGGTAGTTTCGAGTCGGGTCGATCTCGGGATACGCGGCGAGAAGTCCGTCGAGGAACTTCCCCAGCACCTTGGGTCCGGCGAAGGCGAATTGCCGGTCGACCAGCGACATGGCGGCGGTTCGATACCGCCGGTCCGCGGTCATGCCGACGCCATCACGTCGGCCGCGATCCGGAGGGGCGGGCATGATTCGGCGGACTCACCGGACTCGCCGACGGCCGAAGCCGCCTCGAGGAAGGTCCGGATCGCCTCGATGGACCGGGGCGTGCACTCGTAGCAGAGTCTCGTGCCGAGGTACTCGATCGCCTGCGAGACGTCCCATCCGTGCGACGAGGCGTGTCGCTTCGCGATGGTCGCGATGCGGTGCCGGTTGCGACGCCGGGCGTGATCGACGAGGACCGCCAGTCGACGGGCCCGTTCCAACTCCTCGCCCGTGGCGTCCGCCCGACGGAACCAGGATGCGAAGACGAAGGGCAGTCCCGTGAGTTCCCGCCACGCCTCTCCGAGGTCGAGCTGGTGCGGGTGGGTGTCGGTGCCGGGTCCGGACCGGACCACCTTGTCCCCGATGAGCAGCACCGCATCCGGCCAGTCGCGACGCCCCGGGCCGGTCGCCTCGAAAGGCTCGAAGCGGGGTCGGAGCCCGTACTGCTCGCGGAGCAGGATCCGGAGGAGGGCGATCGACGTGTGACTGTCGACGTCGCATCCGACCTGCTCGATCTCCGAGAGCGGCCGGTTCGAGAAGAGCCGGACCGTCCAGGTCGGTCCGTCACAACCGATCTGACCGACCGGAACCAGTTCGAGCGGGACCTCGGATCGCTGCTGGTCGATCACCGAACAGAGCGAGAGATCGGTCGCCCCGGCGGCGAGCAGTCCCGCGAGCGAAGACGGCACCGCGGCCACGATCTCGACCCCCGCGGCCCGATCGATTCCGTCGATCAATGGAAGCGTGTTGAGATACGAGACGACCCCGAGGCGGGCGTCGATGGACGAGGAGACGGTCATGCGTCCATGCTAGGTCGTTCGCGGCCCCGAGGCGATTCCCGCCTGCGATCCAGGCCCCACGCCGTTCAGCCGAAACCGATCCTCGAGCCACGAGCCGCGGCCTTCGACTCGATCGCGGGGCTCGGTTCGGGGATGGCGAGCGAGCCGCCGGCCACCACGACGCGGGGAATCCGCGAGGACAGCCCGCAGAGGAGTTCGTAGGGCATCACCTCCGCCCGGGCCGCGACCCGGGGAAGTGAGACCGCGGAGTCGGGGTCGGCGCTCACCACTTCGACGGAGGCGTCGTCATCGACGGGGCCGACCTCCGTGAGATCCACCACGCACTGATCCATGTTCATGCGACCGAGCACCGGCGCCGTGACGGGGCCGTGCTTGCCGTGGACCACCACCCGATGGGCGCCGAGCCTGCTGGACGGCAGACCGTCCGCGTATCCGACGGGCACGAGTCCCGCGACGGTCTCGCGATCGATTCGCTCGGTGCATCCGTAGCCGATGGTTCGTCCAGCCGGGATGCGTCTGATCTGGATGAGGCGCGACCACCAGGAGATCGCCGGGCGGAGCCGAAGGCCGGACCGATCCGTCGACACGGGACGTGGAAGATGGCCGGTCCAGCCGAGACCGATCCTCGCCATGTCGAAACGGAGCGAGGCATCCTGCAGGGCGGCGGTCGCGGAGACGTGCCGGACGGCGTCCTCGGGAACGAGATCGTGGACCTCGTCGAGGAAACGGCGGAAACGCCGTCCGCGATCGCGGGCGGTGTCGGGATCGTCGAGGGCATCGGGCAGGTGCGTCATCACGCCCGCGAGCCGCAGCCGCCGACTGCCCGCGACGAACTCGAGGATCCGGCGGGCATCGGGCTCCTCGCAGCCCCCCCGACCCATTCCGGTGTCGAGTTCGAGATGAACGGGAAGGACGATTCCGAGTGGTGCCGCCTCGGCTTCCAGATCTCGGACCTGTTCCAGCGTGTGGGCGGTGTAGTGCAGGCGACCCGCGGCCAGCAGGTGCATCGCCGCCCCCCCCCGGTCGAGCTGATGGACCGGCATGAGCACGAGGACGGAGGCACCATGGGCTGCCGTGGCGACCTCGATGGCCTCCTGAGGCTGGTAGGCCGCGAAACTCCGGATACCCATCGAGGCCATCGAGCCGGCGATTCGAGCGGCTCCGAGGCCGTAGGCGTCGGATTTGACGACGGCACAGATCCGATCGGGTGCCGAATGACCACCGCCGAGAAGCCGGGCGATCGCCACGAGGTTCCCCTCCAGCGCGGCCAGGTCGATTCGAATGGAACTGGTCGTGGTCATGAAGAGTCCGAAAAGTCGGGGACTCGGGCAAGGTACCACCGGGATCCGCCGCGGTGGGGTGCCCTCTGCGGGTAGTATCGACGGATTGAACCGGCGTTCATCAATGAGCGTCGGATGTGACGCCTCAGCGAGTTCCACCTTTGACGACTTCGACGGACAAGACCCCGCCCCGTGAGAACGACCCCTCCCCCGAATCCGTCGCCACCCAGGCGAGGGAGGAGGCCGAGGAGACGTTCGACACTTCCAAGACCTTCGCCGACCTGGGCCTGCCGGACGACGTCCTGAAGGGAATCACCGAGAGCGGGTTCGTGCACCCCACGAAGATCCAGGCCTCGCTGATCCCCGCGGCGCTCGCCGGACGCCATGTCCTCGGGCAGGCGAAGACCGGGACCGGCAAGACCGCCGCCTTCGGACTCCCGCTGCTCGCGGCGATCGAGCCCGGTGACCACTTCGCCTCGCTCATCCTGGTCCCGACACGAGAGCTCGCGATCCAGGTCGCGCAGGAGATCAAGGATCTCGGCGCCGGCACGCCATTGCACGTCCTCCCCGTCTACGGCGGCCAGCGCATCACCGCGCAGGCGCCGAAGCTCGAGCGCGGACCCGAGATCGTCGTCGGCACGCCCGGCCGCGTGATGGATCTTCACGAACGAAGGATGCTTCCCTACGACACGGTCCGCGTCGCGGTGCTCGACGAGGTCGACCGCATGCTCGACATCGGCTTCCGAGACGACATCCGGAAGATCCTCGGTGGGATGAAGCAGCGGCCGCAGACGATCTTCGTCAGCGCGACGATCTCCCCCGAGATCGAGAAGCTCGCCCGGTCCTACATGAGGGACCCGGTCAAGATCGTCAGCAAGGAGAAGAGCCTGACCGTCGCCCGGGTCAAGCAGTCATGGATCAACGTCGAACGGTGGGACAAGCGGAAGATGCTCCACCATCTCCTCGTCCACGAGACGCCGGAGCTGACCGTGGTCTTCTGCCGCACCAAGCGGACCGTGGACGACGTCACCAAGTTCCTCAATCGCAAGGACATCGCGGCCCATGCGATCCACGGCGACCTGATCCAGAGCCAGCGCAACAAGGTCATGGAGCGGCTTCGCGGCGGAAAGCTCTCCGTCCTGGTCGCCAGCGACCTGGCCGCCCGCGGGCTCGATGTCGATGGCATCAGCCACGTCATCAACTACGACCTTCCCGAGGACCCCGAGGTCTACGTCCACCGGATCGGCCGGACCGCTCGCGCCGGCCGGAAGGGCGTGGCGTGGAGCCTGGTGAGCCCCGACCAGGGCGATCTCCTCACCAACTGCGAGATGCTCGCGAACATCGAGATCCCCCAGCAGGTCTACGAGGACTTCGTGCCGGGCACCGTGCCGGCGGACGTCCGGGCCGAGAAGGAACTCGCCGAGAAGCGGGTGCAGGCTCGCGAGGCATCCATGAAGCGAACCGAAGCGCCCCCGGTCAAGGCCGACGACACCGCGGCCTTCCCCGGCGGCATCGTGCCCACCAAGATGCCCGCCCGCCGGATGCAGGGCAAGGTCCGAACCCGACGCCGATGAGCAGCCCCTCCGACGGCTTCGTTCGAACCCACCCCGAGATCGCGGACGCCCTCGCCGAGGGACGTCCCGTGGTCGGCCTCGAGACCGCGGTGCTCACCCACGGGCTCCCCCGGACCGGCCGTGCCACGCCCGACTGCCTGCGTCCCGACGGCCGCATCGCCGGACTGCTCGGAGACGACGTCCGCTGGGACGACGGCGCCCCCCTCAACCTGCAGGCCGTGTCGCTCGTGTCGCAGGCGGTGCGACAGGCGAACGCCGTGCCCGCGGTGATCGCGATGATCGACGGCGTGCTGCGGATCGGGCTCGACGACGACGAACTCGCCGCCCTCGCACTCGATGAGTCCGCCCGCAAGGCGAGCAACCGTGACTTCGCGGCGCTTTCCGTCTCCGGCGCCTCCGCTGGAACCACGGTCGCTGCCTCCATGCATGCCTGCGGCCTGGCCGCGCCGGAGCCGATCCGCGTCTTCGCCACCGGCGGCATCGGCGGGGTGCATCGCGGCTGGACCGAACGCCCCGACGTCTCCGCGGATCTTCGCGCGCTCGGCTCGGAACCGGTCGTGGTCGTGGCCTCCGGGGCCAAGGTGATCCTCGACCTCCCCGCCACGCTGGAGATGCTCGACACCCTCGGCGTGCCCGTCATCGGGTACCGGACCGACGCCCTTCCGATCTTCACCGTCGGGCTCAGCGAGGAACTCGAGGTCCCCCACCGACTCGACTCCGCGGATGCGATCGCGGACGCCTGCCGGCGTCACTGGGGCGAATTCGCCCAGTCGTCCGGCATGCTCGTCGCGAACCCCTGCCCCGCCGAGGAAGCGATCGATCCCCACCGGATGGATGTGCTCGTCGATGCGGGCCTCGCGGAAGCGGCGGCCCAGGGCATCGACGGCTCCGGGGTCACGCCGTTCCTTCTCGGGTCGATGATCGCCGATGCGGAGGTCGATCCGGTCTCCGCGAATCTCGCCCTCCTCATCGCCAACGCGTCCCTCGCGGGCGAGATCGCGAACGCCTGGTCGACCGACCGATCCGTTTGACAACCCCGGGGTCGTCCTGCTCTACTTCGGATCGCGTCGAGCGGAGCGAGCCCTGCGGGTGGACGCCTTCTCCCGCCGCCTGGAAATGCCCTCGACGCACCACCGTCCAACGTGGTGCACGACGAAGGCGACGCAGCAAACGAGATCCCCAGGGCGGAAGCGGCGGGGTCATGCTCCCCAACGATGGTCGGCACCGGTGCCTCGATCCGCCGGATCCGAAACGACCCTCTCCCGACGTTCGCAGCCTCCCGGCCGAAACGTCCCTCGACGGATTCCACACCGTCGATTCCCGGCCCGCGAAGATCGGCAGGCGACACGATTCATGACGAGTTTCACCGGCATCCTCGACGTTCCCAAGGGCTCCGAACCCCGCCTCCGACAGATGGGCGACGGGCTGGTCGTGGACGATGCAGATCCCTTCGTTCCGGCTGAATTGCTCGAGGAATTCACGCTCCGTCCCTCGCAGCAGCTCGAAGTGGAGGTCGTGGCGCGGAAGCCCCGCCGCCGACGACGTTCCGGCGGGAGACCGCCGCGACCCACCGTCGATCGAATCCTGCGAATCGAGGGCCTCGATCTCGACGCGTACCAGGCGCGGAAGCCGTTCGAGGAACTCACGCCGATCGATCCCGCGCCCCGCATGTCGCTCGAGCATCGAGGCTGCCCTCCCGCGTGCCGGCTCATCGATCTCTTCTGTCCGATCGGCTACGGGACCCGCGGTCTGATCGTCGCCCCACCGAAGGCGGGCAAGACGATCCTCCTGCAGCAGATCGCGATGGGGATCAAGCAGAATCATCCGGATGTGGACGTCGTCGCCCTCCTGATCGACGAGCGACCGGAGGAGGTCACGGACTTCCGCCGGAACGTTCCCGCGGAAGTGCTCGCCTCGAGCAACGACATGGACGTGGACACCCACTGCCGGCTGGGAATGCTCGCGATCGAGCGGGCGAAGCGGAAACTCGAAGCGGGCCGGGACGTCGTGGTGCTGCTCGACTCGATCACCCGGCTCGGACGCGCCTTCAACAACTCCCGCTCCTTCCGCCAGAGCGGCCGGACCATGTCGGGCGGCCTCGACTCGCGGGCCATGGAGAT
>JAACEA010000311.1 GCA_009936695.1 Planctomycetia bacterium | reverse complement strand
TCACGCCGCCGGCTTGATGGCGAAGCTCACGTTGCAGGCGATCGGCATCGGTGTTCTGGTCGGTGGCGTGGCCGGACTCGTCGGCGGCCGACTGATCCGGCACTGTTCCACGAGGGGATGGGTCGCCGGGTCGTGGATGCAGATCCCGGTGATCGCCCTGGCCCTGACCTGCTTCGCGACGGCCCAGTGGTTCGAGGGAAGCGGGTTCATCGCCTGCTTCGTCGCGGGCATGATCTTCGGCACCACCGAGAAACGGAACAAGCGACGTCTCCTCGACGCCGCGGAAGGGGTCGGCGACTCGATGGCGCTGGTGACCTGGTTCATGTTCGGCGCCGTCGCGGTGGGACTGACCTGGCAGCATCTCGACTGGCGGGTCTTCGCCTACGCCCTGACGAGCCTGACCGTGATTCGGATCATCCCGGTCTTCATCGCCGCGATCGGACTCGGACTCCGTTGGGAGACCCGGCTCTTCATGGGATGGTTCGGACCACGGGGACTCGCGAGCATCGTGTTCGTGGTGCTCGTGACGGACGAGACGCTCCCGGGATCGGACGTCCTCGCCACCACCGTGACCTGGACCATCCTGCTCAGTGTCGTGCTGCATGGACTTTCCGCCAATTCGCTCTCGAAGACGTACGGCGCCAGGATTGCAGCGAGCGGCGGCGACGTCTGAAGTCGAACGCGGGTCGACTCCCCGAATCGTGCATTCCTCGCGCCCGCGACCGCCTCCCGAAGTCGCGTGGGGATCGGCCGACGATCGTCCAGATGGCTACCGTGGGGCCATGAACAGGATGTCGCCCGAATCCGTCCGAACCCATGACCTCGTGATCTGGGGCGCGACTGGCTACACCGGCCGACTCGTCGCGTTGGCGACCGCGGAACACCTTGGAGATCGCCCCTGGGCGATCGCGGGGCGGTCCCGTCGCCGACTGGAGACCCTTCGAGACGAGATCGCGGCGACCGGCGTCGCCCCCCCCGACGTGGTGGTGGCCGATCTGGATGACGCCTCGTCCATGCGGGCGATGACCGGCTCCACCCGCGTGGTGCTGACCACGGTCGGACCGTACGACCTCGTCGGGGAGCCGTTGATCGAAGCATGCATCGCGACCGGGACGCACGTCGCCGACATCACCGGCGAAGTGCCCTGGGTGCGGCGCATGCGGACGAAGTACGAATCCACCGCTCGCGAGGCGGGTGTCCGAATCGTCTCGATGTGCGGCTACGACTCGGTTCCAAGCGAACTGGGCGTTCGTCTTCTGCAGTCGACCGCGATCGAGACGCATGGCCGATCCGCCTCCGAGGTCGAGATGGCGGTCGGTCCGATCCGAGGCGGCGTGAGCGGTGGAACCATCGCCAGCGCGTCGAACATGATCGCCCGGGCCGGCGAACCGGAGATCCGGAACGCACCGCGAGGGGCCGGCGGATTGTGCGTCGAACCGCCGGAGCCGCCGATCCGATCCGGCGCCCAATGGGGCATTCGGCGATCCGCTCCGCTTGGGATCTGGACGGCCCCCTTTTTCATGGCGGGCATCAACGTCGCGGTGGTGCATCGCACCCACGAGCTGCTGGGCCGCCCGTGGGGCGACGACTTCCGATACCGCGAGTGCGCCGCGGGCGGCCGGGGCCTTTCCGGATTCATGAAGGCGTCCCTGCTCGCGGCAGGCACCATCGCCATGGTCATGGCCCTGGTCGTCCCCCCGCTTCGCTGGATCACCCGTCGTTGGTTCCTGCCCGCACCGGGCGAAGGGCCCAACGCGGCTCGATTGCGGGACGGATTCGTCCGACACCGCACGGTGTCGATCGATCCACCGGTGACGATCGAATTCGAGGTGGACATGGACCCGGGGTACGCAGCGACCGCCCGGATGCTGCTCGCCTGCGGCATGTCGCTGCTCGACGGTGATCTCGAGGAATCGATCGGCGACGCATTCTGCACGCCCGGAGCGCTGTTCGGCAGACGACTCGTCCCGCGTCTCGAAGCGATGGGGTTCCGGGTGAACGTGCGAGGGGAATGACGCGTCGACGCATCGAGTTTCGGCCGAGGTGATCCGCACCGGAATGCACACCGCCGGCCCCTGCGGACCGGCGGTGCGCTCGTCTCCATGGCCACCGGACGAACCAGGCGTCCGGCGTCCGCCTCGATCCAGCCTCACATGTTCTGACCGACCGGATCGCCGAGCACCACCATGCTCTGGAAGTACTCGATCACCCCGGAGTCCGAGACGTTCAGGGCTGGCCACTGCGGCCAGTCGAACGTGTCGTTCATGAAGGGCTGCATCTGATCCCAGCTGAGCACCGTGAGGTGATTCACGTCGTGATTGATCGCCACGTCTTCGATCGATCGGAACCCGTGGCAACGGCCGTGCATCCAGCCCCCGTAGTGCGGTTCCATCTTGAGCGTGTTGATGAAGGTCCCGACCATGCCGTTCGCCTCGAGGTGCTCGGCGTACCCGTCGATACCGAACTCCCGCACCATGTCCATGACCAGCGCCTCCATCTCGATCGGATTGCAGACGGTCCGCGCCGTGCGCTGGATGTCGGCGATGATCTGCGGGTCGTAGGCCTCGTCGGTGATCCACCCGACCTTCGCGCCCTGCATGCCGTAGTAGAGCCCGACACCCTTGAGATCGTCCCCCCACCACTGGGTGTTGTTGGTCAGCCCTTCGGCGAACGCCCAGTAACCGATGTCCTCCACGTCCAACGGCGGGAGCCCGATGAAGGCTCGAAGATCGTTGTAGGCAAGCATCGCCTCGGTGGTGATGATCGTCCGGCCACCGACCATCTGCTCGTGGCCGGAGTTGTGGTTCGAATCGTGGAAGTCACCCCAGCACGTGATGTCGATGAATTCCCCCATGCACGGCATGTGGTCGTCGTGCGACCCGCCACCGTGGGGATCGCACGATCCCCATCGGCCGAGCATCTGCGCGAGATCGGCCCCGTCCACGAGACCCGACTGGTCGAGATCCGCCATCGCGTCGGCGCTGTTCCATGCGGCAAGGAGCGTGGCCAGATCGCCGCCGTTCACCATGCGATCTCCGTCGAGATCACCGAAGCAGCATCCGTCCGGATCACCGCCTCCGTGATCACCTCCATCGCCGTCCCCCCCGTCTCCCCCGTCTCCGTCATTCCCGTCGTCGCCACCATCCCCACCACCGCCGGCTTCGCCGCCGTCGATCATCACCTCGACGAGCATGCCGTTGATCCGAACGTCCATCGGTGATGGCGGCCATGATCCGATCCCCGTGAATCCCAACGTCACGGACTCGCCCGGTTGGACGTTCTCGTTGTAGTAGACGTGCCCGAGCACGGTCCGGTCACCGTCCGTGGAAAGGACGCAGTTCCAGGCGACCTCGACTTCGGGATTCCCGAGCCAGGACAGATCCCAACCGTTCAGTCCCGGGCCCTTCTGGCCCACCTCGAGCACGATGTCGGCGTTGTAGCCACCCTGCCATTCCGCCGTGATTTGAAAATCGACTGACTGCTGCCCGTGAAGCATGCTCGAACAGAGCAAAGGCACGACCACGCATCCAGCCAACGACGTCGATCGATTCGATCTCGGTCTCATACTCCTGACCTTTCGATGCCCCTTCTTCGATTGATGAACGGACGACGGTACGAACCCGGGTGCGACCGGTTCCACAACCTCGACGACCGCGCGGAAAAACAACGCTGCCCCCCTTTCAACATCTTCAAACGAGGATCGACGGCGAAGATCTTCACCGGGATCGTGCACGAATCCAAGATGGGACGATTCGAACGTTTCGGACGTTCCGGCCTGACGTCACCGGCACGGCGCGCCCTGGCGGAGGCGTCGGCAGGTACGCCCTTCAGAAGCCCGGCAGCTTCTTGATGTCCTCTTCGGGCGTGACGTCCATCGGCCGGGTGCGATAGCACTTCCCGGAAGTGAAGTCGATGTCCTTCATGTCGACCTGACGGATCCGGCGATTGTTCATGGTGTGGAACTGAATCGTGAGATTCCGGGTGTCGTAGGCGACGGTCCACTGCGTGCCACTCCGCAGTTCGGAGCCGTCATCACCATCCGCCCCCGCCTTCACCGCGCCGATCGGCACGTTGAAGTTGTCGAGGATGCGGAACGCCTCGTACATCGTCTCCGGCCCGGTCTTCGTGGGGCGGGCGCTCGCCGAGAACGCCGCGGCCCGTACGAACCGGGACGGCGGCGTCATGTCGCCGGGCAGTCCGATCGCGCCGGTCCCGTGCCCGAGGGGTGCCAGCTCCTGGCCGCGAACGTCGATCGCCGGCCGCTCTCCCGCCGAGAAGCCCAGATAGTTCCGCAGGTTGGTCATGTGCCAGTCGTAGGTCGGCGCGTTCGTGAGCACGCCGAGCGGCGCGCCGAAGATCCGGACCTTCTGCTCGAGAAACTCGATCACGATCGCCTTGCCACTCGGCTCCGTGACCATGAGGTGCAGCGGCGGCTGGATGCCGCCGAGCGCCTTCATCGGCGATGCGACGACCGAGACCGAATTGATCGCGTCCCGGGCCTCCTCCGTCGATGCGCACGTCGCCAGCAGATACAGGGGAACGTCGGTGACTTCGATGCTCGAGGCGGCCTTCGCCGGGTCGAGCGGCGGATAGGAGGCGTAACCGGGATGGTAGAGGCCGTCGACCACGAGCCCCTTCTCGTTCATGCCGTCGATCAGGTTCTCCCGCTTGAGATAGTCGAAGCCGACGACGCCGTGCTTCACCTTCCAGGCGAGTCCTGAACGCCCGCCCTCGAGCGGACTGTTGAATTCGCAACCCCGGGGAATCACCACCACTCTGGAATCGACGTCGAACGCCGCCCATTCCATCGTGCGTCCCACCACCACTGCGCCGTCACTCGCTTCGAGCGTGATGCAGGTGCAGGCATTCGCGGCACGGACGCTGAAGATCGTTGCGGTCGCGACGAAGAGGAAAAGGACGAGCGTGGCGAACGGATGGGCGAACGGGGTCTTCATGTCGGGTTTCCAGGGAACGAGGAGAAACCACGACGGTACTTCAGGGAGCACCGACCGGCAATCTTCGACCGACACCGAACCGGTCGCCCGGATGAGATCCACGGCCCGGCCGCCCGCCCCGTTCCAGGACGAACGGACACCCCGGGCCTGGCCGGGGTGTCCTGCGAGGGGATCCTCGAGTTGGCCGGCGGCGTGTCGCACGCCACCGAGCTCCGATCTCCGATCTCAGTTCACCCGGTCGACCGTCTGGACGCCTTCGCTCCAGCTCATCGGATGTCGCACGCCGTCGAGTGACATGTTCTGGAAGGTCGTGGTGAGGGTCTTCGGGGTGATCACCTGAGTCGCCTGGGTGCTCATGGTCAGTCCGCCGAACCGACTGCCCTCGTGGGTCGCGACGATGGTCACGGCGTTCCCGTTCCGGGTGATCGAATCGACCTTGCCGTGGATCACCGTTCCGTGGGCGTCAAGGTAGAGCGTCGCGACGTGGTCGTAGGCAGGGTCCCAGTACCAGACGAAGAGACTCTCGCTCTTCCAGTCGCCGCCCGGCGCCTTCGCGGATCGCTCGTACTTGAGCACATGGTCATCCGCGACCCAGGAGACGACCTGGCGGTCGATGGTCCCGTCGGGACGCGTGCTGTCCCAGGTGCCGGGCAGGCCGGCCTCCGCGAGTGTCGCCTTGCAGGGATTCGCTCGCGTGGCCTCGCTGGTCCAGGCCTCGCCGTCGGACCCCTTCACCTTCACCGCACTCGTCCGGGTGTTCAGGCCGGTATAGGTGACGACGTTCTCGTAGACCGTGGTCTTGCCCTGCGACTGCTCGGTGTATTCCCAGGTCAGGGTGTCGCCGGTCATGCCGACCAGCACCGAGTTGCCGTGGTACGGCTTGCCCATGTCGAACCCGGACCCTGCCGACACGACGGTCTTGCGGTCCGCGTCCCAGGTCATCACGTTCGATCCCGTGGAAATGACGCGCCCGTCCTTGGTCGCCATGTGATGACTGTTGTAAAGCTCGCCGGTCGGAACGTCGTACCACGTCGACTGCGTGTTCGTGACTTCGATCCCGGCGGGAATGCCCACCCACATGTCCTCCGTGACCCCGGTGTCGCTCCACGTTCCGCAGGCGCCGCGATCCAGGTGCCAGTGGATGAACTCCTCCATGGACGCGGGCGTCGATCCCTGGCCCGCGGTGGCCATGCCCGTGAATGCCAGCGAGGCAGTCGTGATGATGATTCCGGAGGTCAGGTGCTTCAAGATCTTCAATCTCCTGTTCATTGGATGTGGTGGGCGAAAGAACGAGGCGTTGCCGACGGGACGCTCGGCGCCAAGGTAGTCGCCGAACCGGACCAGTGCGCACTTCGGAATGACTGGCAAACGTTTGGAGCGCATCGAAGATCGAATGCGTCGCCCCACCATCGCATCCATGTCGATTCACACCAGGCCGCTCACCCTGCGGTGGTCAGTTTCGGAGCACCCACCGGCGGCGGCTTCCGGCCGACGAAACGAGGCGGATGTGGAGCGTGTCCACATCCGCCTCGTTGAAGATCGGAACAGGTCGAGGGCTCGTTCAGGCCCGACGACGACGGGAGGCGAGGCCGGCCATCGCGAGCAGGCCGATGACACCCGGTGCCGGCACGAGGTTGCCCTCGACCCACTCGACGGAGGCTTCGAAGTCCTCGTCGTCCAGGCCGTAGTTGAACGCGATCCAGAACGAATCACTGGTCGCGAAGCCATCCATCGCGACGTTGAATTCGAGCAGGTAGGACCCTGCGATGGAGTTCGGATCGATCGAGTAGATCGGATGCAGGTCGTAGTCTTCGGAGATCAGAAGACCGATCGAGCCACCGGTCAGCGAATCGATCGACTCCGGTCCGTAGTCGATGAACATCGACGTGGCGTTGTCGGCATCGAAGCCGTTGCCGTTCCAGATTCGGAGGCCTGAAGCCAGGTTCAGGTTGATAGTCGCCCCGATCGGAAGTCCGAGGTCGGCGGCGACGCCGCCGATCCCGGGTTCGTCGATGGCGAAGGGAAAGTCGGGATCCTCGCCGAAGTGCGCTTCGAAGACGCGGAGATCGGCGACCGGGAGCGTTTGGGTGTCGTGATCCCATCCGCCGGTGCGGAGGACGCCAGCATCATTCCAGATGCCGATGTCGTAATGCTCCTCGCCTTCCTCGTCCGCGAGCGCGGCCGAAACGGCGACGAAGGGAAGGGAGACGGACAGAATGAGCCTGGCGGCACGGGGAGCGAATCTGTTGGGACGCGATGACATCTCTTGACACCTTTCTTGAAGTCTTGAAGGAACGAATGAGGATTCAGGACCGGATCACGGGAATCGAGGGCGATGACCTCGATCGATTGACCAATGTTTCAAGGACACACACCCCAGGAAGCAAGCAGCAGACCGACATCCGCACCAGCCACGCTGCCGTCACCGTCGAGATCGAGTTCGGCGTTCACGGTGCCGAAGGCGGCCAGCAGAATTCCGAAGTCGGCACCGTCGACGATGCCGTTTCCGTCGAAGTCCCCCGGACACGTCGACTCTTCGAACGACTCGAACGCCGCGGCGACCTCCGCTTCGGACGCGTCGTAGTTGAAGAGGATGGTGAAGGGCGTGCTGTCCGCGATGCCCATCGTGGCGTAGAGCGACAGATCGAGCCGGTACACCCCGGAGCGTCGGGTTCCGGACTCATCGCCGAGGATCTCGAAGTCGAGATGACGATGCCACCCGCCGTTCGGCTGCACCGCGAGGTCGAAGCCGGCGAGCGGCTCGTCCTCCACGACTCTCTCGAGCGTGATGAAGGAGATGCTCATCCGTTCCGGGACGAGCTCCGGCTCCTCCCAGGTGTTCGTCTTCAAGTCCCAGCGTCGCAGGCCGGCCAGCACGTCGAAGCCGATGCGCCCCGGAGGGAAGGTCCCCGGGAAGGCGTCGAATCCGGGGTTCGACGTGTAGCCTGGAAAGCCCGTGTCCCCGAAGACGCCGTAGAAGATGCCGTTCGAGTCCTCGCCACCGATCGGGCCGTCGACCTCGAGCCGATCGTCCGTGACGCGAAGCCCGATGTCACCGGCATGCTGGGCCGTCGCCTCGGTGGAGAGCACCAGCACCGAAAGGACGAACAGCGCGAGCAACGGACTGAAGAGGCTTCGCCTGAATGTCTGGATCATGAGGACGGCTCCTTGCGGAAAGGGCTCGAATCGCCGTGAGGGCGTTTCAGTTGGTGGACCCCGGCAGTGCGACGGTCGGGTCGAAGGCGTTTCGTTCCGCGTCTTCATAGAGATCGCTGAACGCCGCGGTGGCGGTTGAACCGTCGAGCATTCCGTAGTTGGATGTCGCGAGCG
>JAACEA010000310.1 GCA_009936695.1 Planctomycetia bacterium | reverse complement strand
TCCGAATCCTCGGATCCGAAGTAGATCGTCGCACCGACCGCCGCGGCGCCGAGTTCCCACGCCTCGTCGACGGAGCCGAACATGATCTGGCTGAAGTGGTTCGGGTAGGTCAGCAGTTCGTTGTGATTCAACTTCACGATGAAGGGGATGCGGTGGGCGTACTTCCGGCTCACGCTGCCCAGCACCCCGAAGGTGGTCGCGACCGCGTTGCATCCGCCCTCGATGGCGAGTTCGACGATCTTCTCGCCATCGAAGTAGATCGGGTTCTTCGCGAAACTTGCGCCGGCGGCGTGTTCGATGCCCTGATCCACCGGAAGAATCGACACGTATCCGGTCCCGCCGAGCCGGCCGTGGTCGTAGATCGACTGGATGTTCCGCATGACCTGCGGGTTCCGATCGCTCGTCGACCAGATCCGATCGACGAAGTCGGGTCCGGGGAGGTGGAGCAGGTCCTTGGAGACCTTGGCGGAGTGGTTGAGCAGGTCTTCGGCCTCGGCGCCGAGCAGTTCGTGGATTGACGTCATCTTCGGTTCGCTTCCGGGACGGTTCTTCGGGATCGGGGGGATCGGGGATCGTCTCCCGCAAGCCCGCATGATAGGAGAAACCGAGCGGATGGAATCCGTCGCCCGTCGAGGGGTGTCGGAGATGGTGATCGGTGAATCCACGTCCGCGGGACCGGTGCCCTCGAACCCGTACAATCCCGTCTTCCATGGCAGCGAACCTCCTTCTCCTGATCCTCTCCGTCGGCGTCCTCGTCGCGGGAGCGGAACTCCTGGTCCGCGGCGCCGGGAGGCTCGCCCTTCGGTTCGGCGTGTCCCACTTCGTGATCGGCGTCACGGTGGTCGGCTTCGGCACCAGTGCGCCGGAGCTCGCCGCCTCGATCGCCTCCGCGACCACCGGGCACGCGGAAATCGCGATCGGGAACGTGATCGGGTCGAACATCATGAACATCGCCCTCGTCCTGGGCGTGACCGCGATGATCGCCCCGATCCCCGTCAATCGAGGGATCATCCGCCGCGAGACGGTGGTCATGATCGCGGTGAGCTTCGTTCCACTCGCGGCGCTCGCGACCCACCGGACCATCGGACGCCTCTTCGGCGCGACGATGACCGTCACCCTGCTCGCATTCCTCTGGTGGTCGTTCACCTCGAGCCGCCGCGACGGCGGTCATCCCGCCGAGGACGAGTCGATCCCCGCCGCGCCCGCGCGGGGCGCCATGTCGATGCTGATCGACGTGGTGGTCATGGTCGCCGGCCTCGTGCTGCTGGTTCTCGGTGCCGATCGTCTCGTGTCCTCCGCGACGGAGGTCGCTCGCGGACTCGGGGTCTCCGAGGTGGTGATCGGCCTCACGATCGTCGCCGGAGGCACCAGCGCTCCGGAGCTCGCCACGAGTCTCATCGCGGTCGCGCGAGGCCGGACGGATCTCGGCGTCGGCAACATCCTGGGTTCGTGCATCTTCAACATCCTCGGAATCCTCGGAATCACCGCCATCGTCACCCCGATCGAGATTCCGATCGAAGTCTTCCAGTTCGATCTCCCGGTGATGATCCTGGTCGCGATCGCCACGGTTCCGATCCTCTTCTCCGGGCATCGGATCAGCAGGCTTGAAGGCGTCCTGCTCACCACTTCCTTCGTCCTCTACACCGTGATGCTCTTCGCGGGGTGGCCGTTCCCCGCCGATCGGGGGACCGCGGTGGATTCGCCCACCTCCGCCGTGGAGCCGGATCGGACGGCCGTCGTCGAGGCCGCCGCGAGACCGCCCGGAGGCGATCAGGCGATCGCCGCGTCGATCCAGCCGCCGCCGAGGACCAGCTCGCCGTCGTAACAGACCACCGCCTGCCCGGGCGCCACCGAGGACTGTCGATCATCGAAACGAACTTCGAGCCGATCGTCCCCCACCATTCTCACCGTCGCGGGCACGGGCTCGGCGTTGTATCGGATGCGGACGGTGCAGTCCCGCGCCGCGATCGGCGGTTCGACCAGCCAGTTGGTCTGGCTCGCGAGACAGCCGCTCGAAAGCAGCGCTTCCCGATCTCCGACCGTGATGGTGTTGGCGACGGGATCCTTCGCGACCACGTAGATCGGCCGCCCGAAGGCCATGCCGATCTTCCGACGCTGTCCGATCGTGAAGTGCTGATGCCCCGGATGTTCGCCGATGGTCTCGCCCTCGCCGTCCACGATCGCCCCCGGCGTCACGCCGGTCGAGGACTTTCGAGCGACGAGCCCCGCGTAGTCGTCGTTGGGGACGAAACAGATCTCCTGGGAGTCCGGCTTGTCGAAGACCGGCAGATCGAACTCCTCCGCGAGCTCGCGAACCCGGGCCTTCGGCAGTCCCCCCACCGGAAGCACCATCTCGCCGAGCCGGTCGGCGGGCGTGCCGAAGAGCACGTACGACTGGTCCTTGCCGTGGTCGACGCCGCGAAGCAGGCGACGTCCGCCGCCCTCGGTCGCGGCCTCGACCCGCGCGTAGTGTCCACTCGCCACGTGCGTCGCCCCGATCTGGCCGGCGTACTCGTGCAGTCGCCCGAACTTGAGCCAGTCGTTGCAGCGCACGCAGGGATTGGGCGTCCGACCCGCGTCGTATTCGGCGACGAAGTGGTCGATGATCCGCCCGAACTCCTTCTTGAAGTTGACCACGTAGAAGGGCACGTCGAGCTTCGCGGCGACGAGCCGGGCGTCTTCGGCGTCGCCGACCGAGCAGCATCCCTGCTTCCCGATCCGGATCTTCGAGGTGTCGCAGGTCTCTCCCGGGATCAGTTCCTCGAGGGCGTCCCCGGGGGAGCCCAGCCGCATGAACACCCCGACGACGTCGTGGCCGGCGGACCGCAGGAGTGCGGCGGCGACCGAGGAGTCGACGCCGCCGCTCATCGCGACGAGAATCTTGGTCGGGCGTTCGGGAATCACGCCGACATCCTACGAACCTCGGCCGCTCCCTCGCCGCATCCGGGATGGCGATTCGGCACAATGCGAGCCCGCCGTGGTCGCTGCCGACCGGGGCGGACGCTCCGAACCCGATCCGAACCCACGAAGAAAGGCGAAGTCCGATGCATCAGGACC
>JAACEA010000309.1 GCA_009936695.1 Planctomycetia bacterium | reverse complement strand
CCTCGGCGTCGGTCAAGGCGGACCGGACCTGTTCGAGGCCGTCCTCGTTGCGGCCGACGAGCGTGACGGACGATCCCGCGGCCGCGAACGCCTCCGCGATCGCCCGGCCGATGCCCTGGGTGCTGCCACAGACGACCGAATGACGGCCGGCGAGCGAGAAGTCGATGGAAGTCGGATTCATGGCGAGGAGCGTACCGGAGGTCGAGATTCGAGGCGGGGCAGGCGTGGTCGCGGGCGTACCATGTGGACATGTCGGTGCTTCGTTCCATCAACCTTTCGCCGGGCGGAATCCCCAAGACGGCGATTCCCACCGCCTCGGTGCGCGCCGCCGGGATCGAAGGCGACGGGCACGATCATGAGAAGCACCGGACCCCGATCCAGGCGATCTCCCTGATCGATCTCGAACTCGTCGATGCGATCGCCGAAGAGACCGGAATCCGGCTCGGTCCCGGCGACCTCGGGGAGAACCTCACGGTCTCCGGCGTGGGAATCCAGCTCCTGACCGTCGGCGACCGGCTTTCCTTCGACGGCGGCGTGGCCCTCGAGATCACCCGGGTGCGGCCCCCCTGCTACGTGCTCGATTCGATCTCCCCGGAGTTCAAGCGGATCCTCTGGAATCGAATCGGCATGTACGCCCGCGTGCTCGAACCCGGCAGGCTCGCCACCGGCGCGAAGATCACCGTGGAACGATCGGGCGACGGGCCCCGTCCACTGGTTCGTGCACCCGGTGAAGGATGCGTCGACGGCGCGGCCTTCGCGGCCCGGGTGCTTGCGGAGCGAGCGGCGGACCCGGTCGTCGCCACCTCGCCGGAAACGCCGGCGTGATCAGTCTCGAACCACCGAAACCCTGGCCATACGCCGCGGTGATCCTCTCCGGGGGCGCCAGCCGACGGATGGGCGTCCCCAAGGGCGGCATGATCCTTCCCGATGGCCGCAACATGATCGAACGCATGCGCGACACGCTCGCGAGCTTCTGCCGGCAGGTCGTGATCGCGGGCTCGCCGCACGGCATCGCCGGTCACCAGACGATCGAGGATCTGCGCCCCGACTCCGGTCCGCTCGCAGCCATCGAAGCCGCCCTCGCGAGCGACATCTCCCCGCAATACCTGATCGTCCCCTGCGATCTGCCGCTTCTTCCCGCCGGCCTGCTCGCTCGCCTGCTGGTGGGTGACGACGACGGCATGGCGTGCTTCACCTCGACGTCGGAACCACGGGTGCGTGGCCTGCCCTGTCGGATCGGAAGCGACTGCCTGGACGTCGTGCGCGACATGCTCGACGCCGGCGATCGCGCCGTGCATCACCTCGTCGAACGACTCGGTCCCGACGCCACCCGCGTCCCGCTCGCGGATCGCGAGCGACTGCTGCTCTGGAACGTGAACACCCCGGAGGACTTCGAGGAGGCATGCCGCCTGATGCGATCCGATCCGCCGTCCGCCGACTCCGACGACGCCTGAACTCAGGGACGCAGAAGCAGCAGATCGCGTCCGTCGCCTTCGAGCAGCGACAGCGCCGTCCAGATCATTCCGCGGCCACCGGCGATACCGCTTCGACCAGCACCGGGATCGACTTGAACGCCGGGGTTCGTGAAGACCGATCGACGGCACGGGGTACCAATCGGTTCGCTTCGGGGTAGTACATGCAGGCGCAGCCCCGTGCGATGTCGTAGGGGCGGGCGAGGACCTGCATCGAATCGACTTCGCTGGTGACCTCGACAAGCTGGTCGGGATCGATGCCACGGGTCGCCATGTCGTCGGGATGAAGCAGCACCACGTCGCGGCGATCCTGGCCGCGATAGAGGTCCTCCTCCTCGTAGACCACGGTGTTGAACTGCCCCTCGCTGCGAACCGTCATCAGCACGAGTTCGTCCTCGTGGCGCTCGGTCTTCGGAATCGCCACCGGATGGAAGATCGCCCGACCGTGGTCGGTGGCGAAGGTCGGTTCGTGGAAGACGCGCCCGTCGATCGTGAACTCCCGGTTGTTCGCGTCGACTTCGCCGATCGCCTCGTATCCCGGAATGATCCGGGCGATGGCATGTCGGATCGTTCCGTGATCACGCATCTCGTCCCAGTCGATGGGCGTCTCACCGGGAAGATCGGTGACGATTCGTGACGCGAGATCGGCGACGACCTCCACTTCGCTGCGGGGACCCTCGTGCCGCGCCGGGCCGCCATCGGACACCCGGACGTAGTTGAACATCGACTCCTGGGTCGTCCGCTGCGGTTCCTCGTCGCGGGCGAGCACCGGCAGGATGATGTTCTCCCGCCCGAGACCGCAACAATGTCCGGTGTTGAGGGTGGTCGAGAGATGGACCAGCGTGCCGATGCGACCGAGGTCCCGGCTCGCGGCGACCGCGTCCGGATTCGAGCCGAACAGGTTTCCGCCGAGACACACCGCCACGTCGACATCGCCCGCGCCGGCCTTCTCCATGCAGGCCATGGTGTCGAGACCGGCCGAGGTGGGAAGCGTCACGCCGAAGTGCTTCTGGAGGTTCTCGAAGACGGCCTTCTTCAACGTGGGCGTCACCCCCATCGATCCGATGCCCTGGACGTTCGAATGCCCGCGTAGCGGAAGCAGACCCGCACCGGGCCGCCCGACCATGCCCCGAAGCAGCGCGAGCGCCGCGATCGCCTGGACGTTCTCCACGCCGTGGGCATGGTGCGTGATCCCCATGGTCCAGGCGAAGACCGTCCGCCGACTCTTGAGATAGACCTCCGCCGCCCTTTCGATGTCCGCCCGATCGACGCCGCTCGCCGACTCGATGATCACCCAGTCGGCCGACTCCACGACGGTGCGATACGCGTCGAATTCAGCGGTGTGTTCACGGACGTACGCCTCGTCGACGCCGCCACGCTCGAGCACGACCTTCGCGATTCCGATCAGGAGGGCGATGTCGCCGCCGATGGTCGGCATGAGATAGAGGTCG
The DNA here is from genome assembly GCA_009936695.1 of Planctomycetia bacterium. Classification (GTDB taxonomy): domain Bacteria; phylum Planctomycetota; class Phycisphaerae; order Phycisphaerales; family SM1A02; genus UBA12014. Next base: position 3,187 of record JAACEA010000309.1, on the reverse strand, counting down.
GCGATGCGGGTGCCGAAGAGCAGGCTCCGCACGTCGCTCGGCACCTTGAATCGTACGAGCCCGAGTTCCTTGAGCGGATTGATCACGACGACCTTCCCGCCACGTCGCTTGATCTCCATCAGCGTCCGCATGAACCGTGGATGGTTGGAGGCCGGGTTCCCGCCGATCAGGAAGAGGGTGTCGCACTGGTCGACGTCCTCGAGATCGAGGGTCGCGGTGCCGCTGCCGGTGACGCTCGACAGACCCACGCCCGAGGCCTGGTGGCAGTAGAAGGAGCAGTTGTTGACGTTGTTGGTGCCCCAGAGGCGGGCGACCATCTGCAGCAGGAAGCCCGCTTCGTTGCTCGAACGACCCGAGAAGTAGAAGAAGGACCGATCGGGCTTCGTACGACCGAACGCGGTACCGATGCGATCCATCGCGTCGGACCACTCGATCGGGCGGTACCGGTCGTCAAGCGGACCGGAATACAGCGGCGTGGTGATCCGGCCGGCGGATTCGAGCTCGCGGGGGGAGAGCGTGCGCAGTTTCTCGTGGGTGTACTCCTCGAAGAACCGCGGCTCGATGCGACCCGCCATGTCTGCGACCATCGCTTGCAGCGACTTCTTGCAGACCTCGGGGAAGTGACCCGTCTCGTTGACCATGCCCCCCGCCTGGCCGCCCATGCCGAGCGCGCAGGTCTTGCACGCGTTGTGCGTCCGCATCGCCTTCCAGAGTTTGAAGACGCCGCCGGCCTCCCGGCCCTTCTTCAGCGTGTACCAGATGGCGGGGAATCCTCCGCCTGCGGTGAGTCGCTTCATGCCACAAGGATACCCGAGCCGATCGGCCCCACTCCGGGCGACACGAGTTTGAAGGAGATGAGATCATGCTTGCCGAGGGGGCACGGGGCTCCTTCGCAGCCCCCCGAACGCACCTTGGAGCATCACGACATGAAGTCCACCGGCACCTCGTACCTGCTCTGGCTGCTCTGCCTCATCGGCTTCTGCGGGATTCACCGTCTCTACAACGGACGGATCATCACCGGGGTGATCTGGCTGCTCACCGGCGGATTACTGCTGATCGGGCAGATCATCGATCTGTTCCTCGTCCCCGGCATGGTCGATGACGCGAATCGACGTTTCGCCGACGACGTCCGGCGGGTTCAGAGCCGCGACGGGAACTGAGTCGTTCTGCGGATCAGCCCGTCCACTCGACGAGCATGATGCCCAGATCGGCGCCGTTCACGGTGCCGGATCCGTTGAAGTCGGCGGTGCCGGGCCCGCCCCACTGCGCGAGCAGGAGCCCGACGTCGGCGCCGTTCACCAGTCCGTCGCCGTTCAGATCCGCGATCGAACCACAGGTGCCGGTCGTCTCGAAGTCGACGGCGACGCCGACGCCCACGTTCCCGGCACGGTCCTCGGCTCGCACGAAGTAGGTCACCAGGCTGCACGGATCGACCGCGGGGATCTCACCTCGCCACACCGAGTTGCCGGCCCAGTCCATCTCGATCACGGTCTCGCGACCGCCGTCCACGGTGTAGACCAGTTCGATCGATCGCGGATAGAAGCCACGATCCGAGGTGTACTGGTCGAAGACCGCGGTGCGGACCGGGAACGGACCGAGGTCGCCCTTCGCTGGAGTGACCACGCTGGTTCGTCGGACCTCCGGGTCGAGGTCGTCGATGGGGCCGGTGTTCATGTAGAGGCGATTCTGGAAGTTTCCACCCTCGCCCTGCGCCGTCACCATGTCGGGTCGGCCGTCACCGTCCACGTCGGCGAACCCGACGTCGAGCGAGGCGTCGGTGATCGGGCTCATCATGTTCGTCTGCTGGGTGAAGAACCCGCTGCCGTCGTTTCGATAGAACCGATCCTGACTGGAGAAGAGCGCCGCAACCACGAAGTCGAGGTCGCCGTCCATGTCGTAGTCGATGAACTTGGTGTCGTTGTCGTCGGAAGTCGGGTTCGGAGAGATCCGGTTGGAGATGTCCGTCCAGTTCGTCCCGGTGCCGTCGTTCAGCAACAGGAGTTCCCGGTTGCTCGAGCCGGAATTCGCGCCGAGCAGATCGAGGTTTCCGTCGCCGTCGCAGTCACCGGTGTCGTAGGAGTAGCAGTTACCGTCGGTGGGAATTCCCGATTGGAGCCGGGTGAACGTCCCCGAGCCGTCGTTCAACCACAACTGACTGCCGCCGTTGTTCGAACTTCGACTTCCGATGTGCAGGTCGAGATCGAGATCACCGTCCGCATCGAAGAAGTGGCAGTCCTGCTGATCGCGAATGATCGCGTTCGGCGTGCGTTCCGCGGTCGCGTCGGTGAAGAACCCGGTGCCGTCGTTCAGGTAGAGGACGGGCCGGCCGTTCGAGCCGAATCGGCTGCTGGTCCCGCTGTTGCAGAAGAAGAGATCCAGGTCGTCGTCATCATCGACGTCGGCGAACTGGCCCCGCGCCGAGGACAGCCGCGCCGGCGGAAGTCGATCGAAGTCGTAGGTGAAGAAACCGTTTCCGTCGTTGATCAACAGGACGGGCGTCTTGTAGAAGTCGTTGGCGAGGACCATGTCCCAGTCGCCGTCTCGATCGACGTCCCCGAACTCGACGCCGCGATACCAGCCGATGATCGGCACCCGGGCCTCGGACTCGTCGGTGAAGACCCCGTTGCCGTCGTTGATGTAGATCCGGGCGCGAAGCGCCGATCCCTGCGAGGAGTAACCCTGACCGTCGGCGAAGGCGATGTCGAGGTCGCCGTCCATGTCCACGTCGCAGAACGACAGCTGGTTGCTGTAGAGCGCCTGCGTGGGAAACCGATCGGAGGTCTGGTTCTGGAACTGCTGGCCGGACGCGACCGAGCCGATCGACGCGATCGGTGCGATGAGGACGCTGGCAGTGAGGGCGAGGCGATGACGCATCCGGAACTCCTGTGTTCGGTCGATCGGTCGAGCCGAGGACCACCCGTCCTCGATCAGTGGGTCGGAAAGGCCCCGGCCCGGGTCGAACCACTCAATCCTGCCCCGCTCCCGCGAGAGACGCAAGGGCGAGACGTCGAGAAGCCCGAAACACCCCGAATCGCCCCCGATCGAGATCGAGCGGAGGGTTCCCGGACCTGCCGAGATACCGCGGATGAACGCGGGCAAGCGCAAGTGGCGGGCGGTGGATCGCCGACGACCAGAATCAATGACGCCCACCACCCGCCGAAGTTCCGCCCATTGAAGTTCCGCCCAT
>JAACEA010000308.1 GCA_009936695.1 Planctomycetia bacterium | reverse complement strand
GGACACGAGGGTTGGAGTCCGGAGTCAGGCAGCGGCGGTCACCCGCCGATGCGAAGGCTGGCGACGGGGGAGGTCATCGCGGTCCCGTTCGATCGGCGGCCGCGGGTGCGCATCAGCTGGTGATCGTGGCGCCGGTGAGTCGATCGTGGGACGGACGTCCGTCGACCAGGGTGAGCACGGCTCGTCCCTCGACTTCACGACCATCGAAGGGGCAGTTCCGGGACCGGGATTCGAAGTCGTCCGCCGCGATCGTCCATCGCTCGCTCGGATCGATCACGGTCACGTCGGCCGCACTGCCCACCGCGAGTCCGCCGAACCCGAGATCGGTGATCCCCAGCAGGCGGGCGGGTTCGATCGTCATCATCGCGATCAGTCGCGGCCAGTCGATCGCGCCGCTGGCGATCAGGGCTTCCACGTAGATCGGCAGGGCGGTCTCGAGGCCGATGATCCCGAGCGGCGCCTCCTCGAAGGGTCGCTCCTTCTCGGCCGGCGTGTGCGGCGCGTGATCGGTCGCGAGCACGGTGATCACACCGTCGGCGACGCCCTGGACGAGGGCGAGGCGGTCCGATTCCTCGCGCAGCGGGGGATTCATCTTCGCGTGGGTGTCGAAGCCGTCGACGGCGGCATCGGTCATGAGGAGATGGTGCGGCGAGACCTCCCCGGTCGCCGGGACGCCGTCCGCCCGGGCGCTGCGGAGGATGTCGACCGATCCGCCGCTCGAGAGATGCTGGGCGTGATAGCGGGCCCCGATCGAGCGATCGAGTCGAAGGTCGCGTTCGAGCATCAATTCCTCGGCGACCCGCGGCCATCCGACGAGTCCGAGCTTCGCGCTCGTCGGGCCTTCGTGCATCTGCGCGCCGCGGGTGAGCGTCGGTTCCTGGCAGTGCTGCATGAACGCAGCGCCGAGTGCAGCGCAGGTCTGCAGCACTTTCCGCATGAGATCGGCGTCGGCGATACCGTCGCCGTCGTCGGTGAAGGCCACGGCGCCCGCGGCCTGCATGGCGTGCATCGGGGCGAGCGCCTCGCCGTGCCGGCCGACCGTGGCGGCCGCCGCGACCAGCACGCGACAGGCGGCGCGTTCACGGGCCCGCATCGCGACCCACTCGACCATGTCCGGCGTATCGAGGGCCGGGGCGGTGTTCGGCATGCAGCAGACCGTGCTGAATCCACCGGCGGCCGCGGCCCGGGATCCCGACTCGATCGTCTCCTTCGCGCCCTGTCCGGGCTCCCGAAGATGCACGTGCGGGTCGATGAGACCGGGGCAGACCAGAAGTCCGTCGACGTCGACCCGCTTCGCGTCGCCCGCATCGATCCGGTTCGGCGTGGTCTCCACCGCGGCGATCCGGCCGTCCTGCACGAGGACATCGCCGGTGGCGTCGAGTCCGGTGGCGGGATCCAGGATCCGTCCACCTGCGAGCAGCATCGACTTCGGTTCATCCGGCATCGGTGGCGTCCTCGGTCGTGGTCTCTTCGATGATGCAGTCTTCCTCGGTGGCCGGTGCGTACGGTGGTTCGAGTCCGCCGCCCTGCACCCACGCGCCGTCGGCGAGAAAGACGACTTCCGTGCTGGGTTCGTCGACGCGGGCGATCTCCTCGGCGGAGGCTTTCGCGTCTTCCAGCAGGTGGCGACGCTGGGCGACCGAGAACGTCTGCACCAGTGGCGTTCCGTGGATCACCGTGCGACGGCCCCGGGCGTTTCGTGGCACGAAGAATCCGTAGTCCTTGAAACGGACGAGCACGACGTCGCCGTCGTCATCCTGCACCCGCATCCAGCAGCCTTTCACGGCGCAGACCTCGGTGACCCAGCCTTCGAGGACGATCTCGTAGCCCTCCGCCTCGGGCAGCGACGCGACCGGTACGCTGGTCCGCTTCACGGTCTGGGCGTCGCCGTAGGCGTTCCAACCGTCGCCGAGCGCCTGATTCGTGGCGTGCGAGCCGCCGCATCCCCAAAGCACGAGGCTCAGGGGGATGGTGGCAAGAATCGAAGTCAGACGCTTGAACGGGTGATGCATGGCGGGTACTCCGGTCAGTGGAGGCCGCCATCATATCCGGTCAAAAGACGACGCCCCTCCCGTGAGACGGGAGGGGCGTCGATGATCTTGCTTCGATCGGCGGGTGCCGTCGAATCAGCCGGCGGAGCCACTGAAGGGGCAGACCGCGGCGGCGTCCGAGCAGCTGGTGCTGCAGTCGGACTCGCTGGAGACGGCGCCGGGGGCGGCGTCCGAGCAGCTGCTGGCGCAGCCCGCGTCGCTGGAGACGGCGCCGGGGGCGGCGTCGCTGCAGCTGGTTTCGCAGGCGGCGGCGCCACCGCAGGGTTCGGCCGAAACCGCACCGGGAGCGGCCGCGGCGCCACTGGAGCAGCTGCCACAGCAGTCGCCCGAGACGGCACCGGGGGCGGCGGAATCCTTCTTGTTGGCGTCATTGCAGCCGACGAGGGCGGAAGCGAGTGCGAGGGTCGCGATGGTGAGGATGGACTTCATGTCATTGCTCCAAATGAAAGGTGGTACTGATGATCGACGGAGGGTCCGTCCGGTACGAGGTGGCCGGACCTGCTCCGTACCCCTGGAGCGTCTATCCTAGCGCATCCGGTGGGGAACGCAACGTCCGAAACCAGTTCAATTGTCTTCAACCTCGGCCGAAGAGGACCGCCACCCCGTTCGTACTGGCCTCGAAAGGCGAAAATGCCCGCTTCCACGCCCGAGAACCCGGATTCGACCCCTGGGGATGCGGCGGAGCGGCTCCATTCGCCGGAAGCGTCTCCAGCCTCGAGGCTGAGCCGATTGTCGGCCAAGGCCCGATCCCTTCCCCGCGTCCCGGGGGTCTACCTGATGAAGGACGCCGCCGGGGTGGTGCTCTACGTCGGCAAGGCCTCGGTGCTGCCGAACCGGGTCTCGACCTACTTCCAGGCATCGACCGATCTCGGGCATCGCAAATCGCGCATGCTCGAGCTCAT
>JAACEA010000307.1 GCA_009936695.1 Planctomycetia bacterium | reverse complement strand
GCCTGCACCGGCGTGCCGATGCCGGGCACGTTCATGAGCTTCGACAGTTCGTCGACCAGTTCCGGTCGACAGGGAAGGCCGTGCAGGACTTCCTCGGTGTAGGCGTTCTGGGCGTCGGTCCACGTCCGGACCTCCTCGGACTCCGACTCGAGCGGTTCGAGCCACTGGTAGTCGTCGACGAAGGTCTCGCCCTGGATCGTCTCCTCGACCGGGCGTCGGTCGGTGGCGGGCGGTCCCGCGGGCGCGGTGCCCGCGAAGGCGACGGTGGCGAGCGTGGTGGCGAACGCGAGGCGGATGCGGGATGACATGGAGGACTCCGGGGAGGATTGGTTCCGGAGATCCTATCGGGGCCGAGCCCGTCGTTCCCTCAGGACTCGGGTGCTTCCGGCAGCAGCCACCTGACGACGGCCCGGGTGAAGGTCGGCGGATAGGCGATGTGCAATCGGAAGCAGCGAAACGCGTCGAGCGGACGATCGATGAGGGCGGCACCGTGCTCCAGCATCGCCGCGTGCCGGGCCGGGTCGACCTTCGAGGACTTCGGGAGTTTCGGGGCGCGGACGAATCGGGCGTCGATCTCGCCGTTGAACCGTCGCAGTTCGGCGTGTTCCCCATACTCGGCCCGCTCGCTCGCCGCGAAGTACAACGCGCCCGCGGGATCCACGGCGGGCAACGACTCGTCGAACAGCACGTCGAGGTAGAGATCGCGGACCGGAATCGGGACATGGACACCGACCTGTCCGGTCGGCACGTCGGGTCGCGCGTAACCGGGCCCGACGTCCTCGATGAGATCCGCGAAGGTCAGGGTGAGTTCACCGTCGGGATGCAGGTCGGGATCGGCCAGTACGAGGGTCACGGTCTCTTTCGCGACCACCTCCACGACGTCGCGGCCGAGATCCGGCGAACTGGCCGCTGGGACCAGCGATGGAATCGGGTTCGCTTCTTCGGAGGCGTCGATTCTCGACCAGTCCAGAGACGCCGCGTCCGCATCGATCTTCGTACCACGGTAGACGAGCCGAGGACCCATCGGTCGAATCGTGCGCAGCCCTTCCTTCATGTTCAGCGACACGAGTGTCAAGTGATCGGACTTGGCCTTGGCAGGGGAGACGAACCAGGTGCTCACCATCGAATTCGCCACCTCGCCTCGGAGGGCGACCGTGGAGTCGAAATGGGCTCTCCTCACCTTCCCCTGATGTCGTTGCTGTGCCGCGGAGTCGAGTCCACCGGCCGCGATGGCGGCGATCTCCTGTCGCGAGGCGTTGAGTTGATCGAAGATCTTCCAGAGCCCGGTCGTGGCGGTCTCCACACGCCCGACCGCGACGTCCGACACGCCGACTGCGCGGAGGGCTTCGATGAGGAGGATCATCCCCCGTTCACCGGGAAGCGCGGAGACGATCGTCGCCGGATCCGGTGCGGTGGCGATCCGGTGTGCCTGCCATCCCAGCATCTTGTCCACGCCGAGCCTTCTCGCCACGCTCCGGCCGCCGACATCTCCCTTGAGAAACTCAGTGAATGCTCCGCGGAGTGACTCCTGCAATGCGCGTGCCGCCTTCGAGACGTCGTGATGCTTGCGGGCGAATGAAATGGGTGTCGTCTCGTTCTTCGGCATGGACTGACCTCCATCGGAGTTCGAGCGGCGGGGAGGGGTTTCTGTGACGACGTCATCGAATTCCTCGACGGTACCTCGTCTCGGTCGCGACATTCTCTCGAATCGCGAGCGATGGTCGAGTCGGAGAACCTGAAATCGTCTGTGCAGACAGCAAGCCGTCTGTGCAGGCGGATTCTTCGTCTCTGCAGGCGATGCACGGTCGACATCGGGGCGGGGTCGTCTAGTTTCAGGCCGTTCGTCATGGATGAGCAGCGTTTTCTTTCCGCCACGCAGTTCAAGCGAGGTGGAATTCATGAGTTCAGGCTCTGGAGATTGATGAGATGAGAAGTAAAATGATTGCCGCCGGTTCGATGTTCGCCCTGGCATCCGCCACGGCGAGTGCCAGTGTGGTCAACAGTTGGATCAACTGGGACGCTCCTTCAGGCTACGGAAGTTCCAACGTCTCGCCGGGCTACGACTATGCGACGGAGCTTCTGGGGACGATCGCCATGCCCGACACGAGCACGGTGTACGTGAAGTTGACCGGCGAGATCGCACAGAGCACCACCGGCTCGGGATGGTCCCGGTTCGGCGAGGCCGGGACCGACTACTGGTCCGGCTCGTCCTTCACGAGCGATAACGTCACCAGTACGCCGACCAACGATCGCATCGGCCTCGCCGGATACGCCGTGACGACCCAGACCCTCTCGTTCTACTCCGACTCGGGGAGGACGACGGCCGCGAACATCGAGAACATCGTCCTCCTGTTGACGTCGCTTGGGAGCCCCTCGGATGCCGGCGCGTTCGACTTCACGCAGGACTTCGACATCCTCAGCAGCAATTCCAACCTCTCGAGAACGAATCCGTCTGGGGGCACCTATCGCCTGACCGGCAATGAGGGAGACGGCGCGATCCAGTTCCTCGGCTCGTTCAGTTCGTTCTCCTGGACAGTCAACAACCCGGAACTCGTCGCCTACTGGAATCTGGGAGCGACCTCCGCGCCGCCGCCCTCGGACTCATCGAACGCCGTCCCCGGCGTCGGCGGAATCGCCGCGATCGCGGGTCTCGGGCTGGTCGGGCGTCGTCGCCGTCGCTGATGGAACGGCCTCGTCTGGTCGGCGTCGTTCGACAAGGTTCGTCAACCGCCGCCCCGGACAATTGTCCGGGGCGGCGGTTTTGCGTCGACCGATCGCGGGAAAGCCAGGCGGCCCGAACGGGCTGCCGCATTGTTCGAATCGAATCCGGCTTGCGCGGCCTCGCCGCGCCGACCGATCGCGGGAAAGCCAGGCGGCCCGAATGGGCTGCCGCAGCGCTCAAAAAGAAATCACACAGTCCGCATCCGGATCGTCTCGGGGATCGATCGCATTCGCTCGGCGACCTCGTCGACCGACTCGGATTCGACGTCGAGGATCACGTAGCTGACCTCGGGGTCGGACTGCAGGTACTCGGCGGTGATGTTCGCGTCGATCTCGGCGAGCAGGGTGTGCATGCGACCGAGCACGCCGGGGACGTTGCGATGGAAGTGCAGGATCCGGTGCCGGTCCGGCTTCGGGCTCGGCAGATCGACTTCCGGGACGCTGACCGAGGTCCGAGTTGAACCCTCGGTCAGGTAGCGGGCGACCTTGCCAGCGGCATCACGGGCGATCGCGGCCTGGGCCTCCTCGGTCGAGCCCCCGATGTGCGGGGTCAGGATGACGTTGGGCAGTCCGGCGAGGGGCGTCGAGAACGGATCGTCATTTCGTTTCGGTTCGCTCGGATAGACGTCGACCGCCGCGCCGCCGATCGCGCCGGATCGCAGGGCGTCGGCGAGGGCGTCGAGATCGACCACCGAGCCGCGGGCGTTGTTGATGAGCATCGCCCCGGGCTTCATGCGGGCGAGTTCGGCGGGTCCGAGCAGGCCGCGGGTCGAGGGTTCGTCGGGAACGTGGAGCGAGACGACGTCGCTCTCGGCGAGCAGTTCGCCGAGCGAACCGGCGGCCCGGGCGTTCCCGAGGGCGAGTTTCGGCTGGGTGTCGTGGAAGACCACCCGCATCCCGAACGCTTCGGCGAGCACCGACACCTGGGAGCCGATGTGGCCGTAGCCGACGATGCCGAGCGTCCGGCCTCGGACTTCGTGGGCGTTCGCGGCGGACTTCCGCCAGATGCCGTCGTGCAGTTCACGGCTTCGGTCACCGAGCCGGCGATGGAGGGCGACGATCTCGGCGATGGTGAGTTCGGCGACGCTTCGGGTGTTCGAGAACGGGGCGTTGAAGACCGCGAGTCCGCGACGGGCGGCGTCGCGGAGATCGAGCTGGTCGGTCCCGATGCAGAAACAGCCGACCGCCAGCAGTTGCGGATGGCGGTCGAGGAGGGCCGGGGTGATTCGGGACTTCGACCGGACGCCCAGCACGGTGGCGTCGGCGAGCGCGGCATCGAGGGCCTCCTCGGACATGGCCCCGGACTCGTGCACGACATCCAGACCCGCCGACTCGAGGGCGGCATCGGCATCCGGGTGGATGCCTTCGAGGAGCAGCGCGATTCCGGTGGTCATGCAGGTGGCCTTTGAGTCAGTTTCCGACCACGTCCGGGAGATCGAAGAGTCCGGCGGTGAGGTTGACGGGGCCCGCTTCGGTGATCAGCACGTCGGCCTCATGGTGGACGCTTCGGGAGCCGTCCGCCGAGTAGATGGGCCACTCACGACCCTCACTCCGGATCTCGGTGGTGCTCACCGCGATCATCGGCTCGACCGCCACCAGCATGCCGGGTCGGAAGCTTCGGAACGCGTCCGGCCACTCCCCGGGGTAGGTCGGGACGACATTCGAGATGAACGGCGGTCCGTGAAGGGTCTTGCCGTAGCCGTGACCTCCCAGGCCGCGGACCAGCCCGAAGCCGCACTTCTTCTCCACGTGGTCCTGCACGGTCCGTGCCCAGTCGACGAGTGGGCGGCCGGGCTTCATCGCCTCCACGCCCAGACGGAGGGACTCCCGGCCCGATTCGACGAGCCGCATCGAGGTTTCATCGGCGCCTTCGATGACGTAGGTCCAGGCGGCGTCGCCGATCCAGCCATCGTGCTTGACCCCGATGTCGATGGAGAGGAGATCGCCCGCGACGACGGGGTCCGAGGTCATGTCGTGCGTGCCGTGGACGACGCAGGCGTTCACCGAGAGGCACGCCTCGCTCGGAAACGGCGGATGTCCGCGGACGCGGTAGTGCTTGAATGCACTGATGCTGTCCAGATCCGTCAGGGTTCGACCCACGAAGGCGTCGATTTCCGCGAGGGTCTGGCCGGCGCGGAGGAATTCCACGAGCCGCTCGTGGGTCTCGACGACCTTGCGAGCGGCGCACGTGGCGCCGGCGATGTCCTTGGCTTCAGTGACGAGCACCGGGGAATAGTACAAAAACTGGACACGCGGCACGTCGGGGAAATCCGACGTGCCGCGGTCGTGAACATCTCGATCGAAGCGTCTCAGGCCGCGTTGGTCGCGTAGCCGCCGGTCCAGTTGAAACCGGGGTGGCCGGTGTTCGTGGTGGGCGTCATGCCCGGGGTGCCGGAAGTGTTGCCGGACGTGGTGCCGGGATTCGAACCGGGAACGTTCGCAAAGTCGTTGAAGCCGGGGTTGAACCCGGGGTTGAAGCCGGTGAATCCGGGGTTGTTCCACCCGGCGTGGGTCGGTGCGTTCCAGCCCTGATAGCCGGGGGCGTACCCGGTGAAGTTCGGGTTGTAACCGGTGAATCCGGGGTTGTTCCACCCGGCGTGGGTCGGTGCGTTCCAGCCCTGGTAGCCGGGGGCGTACCCGGTGAAGTTCGGGTTGAAGCCGGTGAAACCGGGGTTGTTCCACCCGGCGTTGGTCGGTGCGTTCCAGCCCTGGAAGCCGGGG
>JAACEA010000306.1 GCA_009936695.1 Planctomycetia bacterium | reverse complement strand
CGCGTTCGTGCTCGCGGTCCAGTGTCCCGACGGCGAAGACTGGGGCGGTGTCGTCGAACCGGGGGCCGATGTCTGGCGGGCCGGCGGCACCGACACCTCGCCCGCGATGCAGGGCGTGGAGACGCTCGTCCGCGAACTGTCGGCGACCCCCGAGGTCGATCGATCGCGGATCTACCTCACCGGTCTGTCCATGGGCGGGTTTGGCACCTGGGAACTCCTCTCCCGACATGCGGACTGGTTCGCCGCGGCGGTGCCGATCTGTGGCGGTGGTGATCCACGACACGGGAAGGCGATCGCCGAGTCGGGGGTACCGATCTGGAACGTCCATGGGACGGCGGATCAAGCCGTCCTGATCGGGGAGTCCCGCAGGATCGTCGAGGCGATCCGGGCCGCAGGCGGGCGCGTGGGGCACACCGAGCTTCCCGACGTCGGCCATGACGCCTGGTCGCATGCCTACGGACCGAAGGGTGCGATCGACTGGATGTTCGCACAACGCCGGCCGATCTCCGACGCCGTGTCGCCGTGACGAGGCGTCCGGATCGGCGTCGCCCTCCATGTCGCGAGATGCAGTGACGCTGTCGCGGTCATGATGCCGGGTGCGTGTGGTCTTCGGGGACGCCGAAGGTGAGGGCGTCCCTCCAAGCGCACGCGGCGGGGCGCCGTTCTTCACCGATTCCACATCCCTGCGACACCGAGCCCGAATCGAGCGCCGACTACGATCCCCACCCGGTGATCAGATCGTTCGGATCACCGTTCAGGCCGAGGAAGAGAGTGTGGGTCTGAGATGCGATGGCCGCGCCTCCGTTCGGGGCGCGGTCATCGTTTCGGTGCATCCGAGGTACCGGAACGCGTCAGACTTCCTCTTCCTCTTCCTCTTCCTCTTCTTCTTCTTCTTCTTCTTCTTCTTCGTCGTCGTCCTCGTCAGCAACCGCCTTCGGGCCGTCGCCCAGCAGGAAGAGCCAGAACGCCCAGAGGCCGAGCAGACCGGTGCCCACCGTCATCGCGGCGAGGGGCCATCCCGGCCAGCCCTCCTGAATCCAGGTGGTGACGGCGCCACCGGCGAACGCCAGCATCACGAGCATGCTGGTGATGATCGCGAAGCCTCGGACCCGGCGATTGCCCGCCCCGATCAACAACGCGACCGCGAGTCCGCCGGCGAGGAATCCGAGGCTGCGCAGCAGAAACCGGTCGGGCGCGACCACGGGTGCGGCGTCGTCCGCGGCCGGAGGCGGCGTCATCGTGGTGGCATCGACGGCCAGCCAGGGAAGGCGCTCGTCCGGCGCGAGGCCGCATGCGACGACCAGCAGGATGAGCACGGTCGCCGTGGTGGTCAGGCAGAGAAATCGGGATCGGAGCATGGAGTAGTACCCTTTCCGAGGGTATCGACCGGGACGGCCCTGCGGCTTTGCGATCCGCAGCCTTCCGACCGGCAGGATCTTCTTCCGGGTCTGGCGTCGGCGATTTCACGTTGGTGGCATCGATCGGTCGTTCCTGCCCGATTCCTTCGTGATCAAGTGCACGCACGGTTGTCGTTGGAACGAACGCGTGATTGCCTCGTGCGCGACGGACGCTTCCACGCGGGCGAGATGACGTCCCTCACCGGCGCCGGAGTCCAACCTCTTCTTCCCGGCCCGGCGTTCACAGGTTTCTTCGACCCCCGGGAGTTCGATCGCCGTCCGAATCTTCAGGAGAGCTGAGCCACCTCGCGGGCGATCTCGGCTCAGTCCACGAGGCCCGGGGCGAAGCCGCGTCGCATCGCGTTCTCGGTGATGCATCGAGGCTCGACGAAGTGCATGAGGTAGTCGCGTCCGCCTGCCTTCGTGCCCACGCCCGACATGCCGAATCCACCGAAGGGCTGTCGGCCGACGAGGGCGCCGGTGATGCCGCGATTGAGGTACAGGTTGCCGACGCGGTAGTCCCGGCGGGCCCGGTCGAGGTGACTCGGCTTCCGGCTGAAGACACCGCCGGTGAGCTTGTACCGGGTGGAGTTCGCGAGCGTGAGGGCCTCGTCGAAGTCCTTGACCTTCATGACCGCGAGGAGCGGGCCGAAGACCTCTTCGTTGGCGAGGCGGTGGTGGGGTTCGATGCCGCTGATCACGGTCGGGCTCGCGTAGGGGAGTCCGACTTCCTCTTCGAGTCCCGGTGGAATCGGCAGCGAGATCTCGAGTCGCCCCTCTTCGGACCCGATCTCGATGTACCGCTCGACCTTCCGCTTCGCGTCGAGGTCGATCACCGGACCGACATCGGTGCCGGGCCGAAGCGGGTTCCCGACCACCAGGGTCCTCGTCGACTCGACGAGGCGCTCCAGGAAGGTGTCGTAGGCCGTCTCGACCACGATCGCCCGGCTGCAGGCGGAGCACTTCTGGCCGCTGAATCCGAACGCGGAATGCCGGACACCGAGGACCGCTTCGTCGAGGTCCGCGCTCGCATCGATGATGGTGGCGTTCTTGCCGCCCATCTCGCAGACGACCTTCTTGACGTGGGCCTGATCATCCGCGGTGACGCCGGCGGCCTGCAGGATGTCGAGGCCCACCGCCATCGAACCGGTGAAGGCGATGATCGCGGTCCGCACGTCGCGGACCAGCGTCGCACCGACCGTCTCCCCGGGCCCGGCGAGGAACACGCAGGCATCGGAGGGGCAGCCCGCTTCGAGCAGGATCTCGTGCAGGATCTTCGCGATGCCCGGCGTCTGCTCCGCCGGCTTCATGACGCAGGTGTTCCCGCACACCAGGGCGGCGGCGGTCATGCCGGCGCAGATCGCGAGCGGGAAGTTCCACGGACTGATCACCACCGCCACGCCGCGGGGCTGGTGGACGATCTCGTCGATCTCGCCGATGAACCGGCCCAATCGACGGGGGTCGAAGAGTCCGATCGACTCCCGCGCGTAGAACTCGCAGAAGTCGATGGCTTCGCACACGTCGGCGTCCGCCTCGGTCCAGGGCTTCCCGCTCTCGCGGATGATGATCCCGCTCAGTTCGTCGCGGCGTCGTCGCATGATCCCGGCGGCCCTGACCAGCACCGCGGCCCGTTCGCGGACCGGGGCGTCCCGCCAGGCGGGGAACGCGGCGTGGGCCCGGTCGATCGCCCGGGTGGCGTCGGCCTCGGTGCCGTCGTTCGCGACGTCCGGAACCACGGCGTCGCCGATGGCACGGGCGAAGGTCTCCCGCTGGTCCCGCGACGCGAAGTCCCGCATCGGCTCGGTGAAGAACGGCCGGCCGTCCCCGACGTCCGGGTCGTGATCCGACAGGGCGTGACGTTCGGGAGCGCCTTCGATCCGTCGCACGCCGGGGTCGGTCGCGAAGTCGAGGTGCGGCGACGCGAGAAGCGTCGAGGCGTCGGCGTTGTCCATGAATCCCGCACGAAGCCAGGATTCGTTCGACGTGTTCTCGAGCAGGCGGCGGACGAGATACGCCATTCCGGGGATCATCTCGCCGACCGGGACGTACTCGCGGACCCGGAAGCCCATCTCGTTCGCGGCCTGCTTCAGTTCAGGGGCCATGCCGTAGAGCATCTGCAGTTCGAGGGCGGACTTCGGAAGGTCCGCCTTCTCGAGCTCGGCGACCGCGGCCGCGATGGATCGGGCGTTGTGGCTGCCGAGGGCGAGCTTCACGCCGCCCTCCTCGGCGGTGCGGGGCGTCGCGTTGATGAAGGCCCGGGTCATCCGCTCGAAGCAGGCGTCGGAATCGGACTTCCGACTCCAGACCGGGACGGGCCATCCCATCTCCTCGGCGTGGATCGTCTCGTAATCCCAGTACGCGCCCTTGACCAGTCGCACCGTGACCTGTCGGCCGGTCCGCTTCGACCACTCGATGATCCGGGCGGCGTCGTCGTCGCCGGAACGCAGGTAGGCCTGCATCGCGAGCCCGGCGGTGAAGTCGATCTCCTCGCAGCACCGCATGAAGAGCTCGAGGGTCAGATCCTTGAGCGCGAACTGCTCCATGTCGAAGTTGACCAGGACGCCCTTCTCCTTCGCCTTCAGGAGCAGCGGGCGCAGCGCTTCGACCAGTCCGTCGATCGATCCCGCGGTGTCGATGGGGTCGGTCTTGGCGTAGAGCGAGCTGATCTTGATCGACACGTTGGTTCGGGGAACCACGCCGAGGTGGTCACGTTCCAGCCGCTCGTTCGCCGGCCACGCGTCGACCGCGTCCGGGAGATTCTCGATGAGATCCATGTACTTCGCTCGGTAGGCCTCGGCCTCCTGATCGGAGACGCAGGCTTCGCCGAGCAGGTCGACACTGAAGGCGAGGCCTTTCTTCCAGAGCTTTCGCAGCATCGGGAGCGCGTCCGCGGCATCGGTGCCGGCGATGAACTTCTCCGCCATGCCGGTGATCTGCTTCGCCATCGTCTTCGCGAACATGGTCTTCGCGACGCCGCCGGCCTTGACCGCGAGATCCATTCCGGGCGGGGGGGTCACCCCGGGCTGGGAGAGGTAGTCGACCAGATGGTCGTGGATCTGCTCGGGGGTTCGAAGCATCGGGAAGGCGTCGACGAACCGGAACAACTGGACCTTGAACGCCTCGTCCTGCATGGCCCAGTCCATGAGCTTGTCGGACCAGAACGCGGCGTTGAGCAGGCCCGCCTTGCCACCCCGTGCGAGCTCGAGATACTCCGCGCCGATCTCGAGGATCCGACGTTCCACCGCGGGATCCGCGGGCGGCGTCTCCCGGCCGGGATCGTCGGCGACGACCTGGGTGGGAATCGACACCGGCGACGCGGGGATCGACGGAGCGGGTGGGGTCTTGGTTCGAGAGAAAAAGGCCATTCGACGACGTCTCCATCACGGCCGCGGCAGGCGGCGCGCGGGTCGACGATTGTAGCGGAGGCCGGGTTCCGAGTATCGGTTCCAGTCGGGACTTCGAGGCCGTCGACGGCCTGGTCCACGCGACTCAGCGGCCCGTGGCGAACTGGCGGACGACCTTGTCGTAGACCTGGCCGCAGCGGGTCGCGGCCCCGTCCCAGGTGAGGGCGCGGATCTCGAACTGGCCGTTGTCCTTGAGGGCCTTGCGCAGGGGCGGATGCCGGAGGACGGCCACGATCTTGTTGGCCATCTCCTCGACGTCCCAGAAGTCCACCTTGAGGGCGTGGGTGAGCACCTCGCTCACGCCGCTGGACTTCGAGATCAGGGCGGGCACGTCATGGCTCATCGCCTCCAGCGGTGCGATCCCGAAGGGTTCGCTGACGCTCGGCATGACGTACAGGTCGGCGAGCGAGAAGACCCGCTTGATGTCGCCGCCGCGGAGGAAGCCGGTGAAGAGCACCTTGTGGCCGATGCCCATGTCGGCGGCCATCTCGATCATCATCGACGCGAGGTCGCCGCTGCCCGCGACCACGAACTTCACGTCCTCCATCACGTCGAGCACCCGCTTCGCGGCGTGCACGAAGTACTCGGGACCCTTCTGCTGGGTGATCCGACCGAAGAAGAGCACGATCTTGTCGCGGGACGTGATGGCCTTCACGCCCTTCTCGATCGGATCGAGTTCGACGCCGTTGTAGACCACGTCGACCTTCGCGGGTGGGATGCCGTATCGGGCGACGCACAGGTTCTTGGTGAGTTGACTCACCGCGATGACCTGCATCGCCCCGTGCATGCCGCGTCGCTCGATGTTGTAGACCGCCTGGTTCACATGTTCGCCCGACCGATCGAACTCCGTCGAATGGACATGGACGACGAGCGGCTTTCCGGTGAGCTGTGCGACGGCGAGTCCGGCGGGATAGGTCAGCCAGTCGTGGGCGTGGACGACGTCGAATTCGGTGCGCTTCGCGACTTCGAGGCAGAACCGGGCGTATGCATGGGCCTGTCCGATGAGATCCCCGCCGTAGTCGGCCGCGTTCGTCTGCCGGGCCGCCATGGAGGCTTCCTCGGGATCACGCTCCGGGATCGCGGTCCGCAGGGCCATCGACTCGGTGATCACGGTGGGGTCACCGAGGCCGCCGGCTTCGATGAGCGTCTCGATCCGCCGTTCGTCGAGTTCGTACTCCTCGAGGATCCGCCGCCACGTCGCCTCCTGTTCGCGGTAGACGGACTTCACCTCGATGGGAAGCTCGACGAACGAGGTGTGCTTGAACCGCTTCCGGATCTCCCGAACGACCTCGACGAGGCGCTGCTCCGGGGAGCCGCTCGAAATGGTCTTCGTGGTGGTCTGCGTGGTGGTGGTCGTCGGACGACTCCGCTCGTACTCGGGAAGCGTCGCGCCCATCTCGCTCGAGGGACTGACCAGGCTGAGATGGGAGGAGTCGTCGGTTTCCGACGGCACGCTCTTCGGGAGGACGAAGGTCGTCTGCATCCCCGCTCGGTCCATCGCCCGGGTCAGTCCGTGACAGGCCGTTCCCAGCCCTCCGGTGATGAAGGGTGGGAATTCCCAGCCGAGCATGAGGACGCGGGTGCCGCTCATGTGGATTCGAGTTCCGTGCGGCGGCGTCGAGGCTCACGCATCTTCGTCGGTCTCTCCGGCGACATCACCGAGCTCCCTGAAGGTCGCTTCGTAGGCCAGCAGCCAGGTGGCCGCCGCCTCGTCGGGATCCCCGTCTCCGGTCGGAACGTCGTTCTCGAAGGTGTAGAGGAGATCGTCGCTCCGGAAGTGCCGGAACGTCGTCACCGGGATGCGATCGATCGGCCACTCGAGTTCGTCGAGCGACTCCTCGAGCAGTTCCTCGAGCGAGTCGCTCGAGTGGTAGAGGTCCGCTTCGACGGATTCACTGAGCCATCGGTCGGGTGTCTCGAACCGCACGACGTGACCGGTGCCCGAGGGCGCGAAGATGTAGTAGGCGTCGCTTTCGACGTCGCGGGCGCGGCAACGAATGCAGGCCCCGTCGGCCTCGACCGAGGCGAAGGCGTTGGAGGCGCGGAGGCGGTCGACGATGTTTTCGAGGCGGAATTCAGTGGTCACGTGCGGTCGGATTTCGAGTCGGGGTTGCGACGGCCCGAGGAGTCACACTTCTCCTGAAGGTCTCGTCGGATCGAGAGAATCATAACCGGCGGCCTGTCTTTCGGCGGGTTTCGCCACGGTGCTCATCTTCGCTCGTAGGATGTCGGTGTGACCGACACCGAACCCTGGACGACTCGCCGACTTCGGACCTGGATCCGGGATCACCTCGCCGCTCGCGAGGTCGACTCCCCGGCGGTCTGCGCCGACCTCCTGCTGGCCTCGGCCCTCGGGGCGGAGCGGCTTCGGCTCTACATGGAGCCCGATCGCGTCGCCACCGACGAGGAGCGGAACACCCTCCGGGACTGGGTCCAGCGTGCCTCGGTCCATGAACCCGTCCAGTACCTCGTGGGCGAGTGCTGGTTCCGGGGCCTTCGGATCGAAGTCGATGCGTCGACGATGATTCCGCGTCCGGCGACGGAAACCCTCGTCGAGGTGGGTCAGGGACGCATCACGAAGACGGGGGCCGGGGCGAGGATCCTCGATGTCTGCACTGGAACCGGGTGCATCCCGATCGCGCTCCTCACCTCGATCGATCGGCCGCATCGAGCGGCGGCACGGTTGGAGGAGGCCGATGCCGTGGCTCGCGCAGATCTGGCGCGGCTCAGGGCGGCAGTCGGCATGGATGCGAACGAGTCGACGACGCCCTCGGGAGCGCGAGCCGCCGACCGGCCCTCCGATCCGGCGTCGAATGTCTCCGAGGAACCGGTCGGGTCTGGCTCCCCGGGTCAGGTCTTGCTGGAGGCGGGGGCGGTCGTGGTCGCCACGGAACTGGTGCCGGAGGCGGTCGAGCTCGCGAACCGCAACGTCGCGAAGCACGCCTATGCGGACCGAATCGAGGTGCGGCAAGGATCGCTGTTCGATGCCCTTCGGCCCGAGGAACGCGGGACCTTCGATCTCATCGTGTCGAATCCCCCCTACATCAGTGACGCGGAGTTCGAGAAGTGTCCGCCCAACGTGCGGGACCACGAGCCGGCGACGGCCCTCCGCGGTGGGCTCGATGGACTCGATCTCGTCCGCCGGATCGTGGCCGAGGCACCCACCTGGCTGGCACCCGGCGGCGGACTCGCGGTGGAGATCCAGTACGACCAGGCCGAACGCGTCCGGGACTGCTTCGTCGAGGCCGGCTTCACCGATGTCCGCCTCGATCGGGACACCGACGACCTCGACCGAGTGATCTCCGGGCGGCACGACGGCGTCTGAATCGCGGGGGCGATGTCGAATCGACTTCCAGTCCAGCATGAGCCACGCGACGTCGAGTCGCGGCGTTACGGCGGTCGAGGTTCGACTGTCCGAGACCGTCGTGGGCGATCAGCCGCCTTCGTCGGAAGCTGATGCGAAGGACTTGTGGATCTCCTCGATCAGCTGCGTCACCTGGAAGGGCTTGAACAGGAAGGCTTCGAGCCCTTCCTGGCTCGACCGCACGATGGAATGGTGGGGGTCGTAGCCGAATCCGGTCATCAGGATCACCGGGAGGGGCTGGTCGAGTTTCTTGGCGGCGCGGAAGACTTCGTAGCCGTTCCGATCCGGCATCCGCACGTCGGAGATCACGAGGTCGAATCGGGTCTTTCCCGCCTCCATGGAGTCGATCGCCCCGGAGCCGTCCTCGTGGGCCTCGACCGTCGCGCCGCGTTGTTCGAGGATTCGCGTGATCGCCTCGCGGATGGTGGCTTCATCATCGGCCACCAGCACGTTTCGACCCTTGAGGACGGGATCGTCGATCGCGTCCTCGGTGTCGCCGGCGCCGAGAATCGTCTGCGGGCCCGCGGTGCAGGCGAGGACGCGGGACCGGACCGATTCCACCGAGGCGATGATCGCATCGAGTTTCTCGGCCATGGGGCCGTCGCCGACGTAGCCGGCGCGGAGCTCGGCGGCGTTTCGGGTGATCGACTCCAGCGGCTGGTTCATCTCCCCCAGCACCGTGCTCGAGAAGTTGTGGTTGGTGGTGTATCGCTCGACCACCAGCATGTCGAGGATGTTGATCGCCATCGCGACGTAGCGGCCGTAGAGCTCGACGATCATCTGATCGCGTTCGTCGAAGGCGCCGATCCGGTTGCTCTCGATGTTCAGCACGCCGACCACGCGGTCGCGGAGCTTGAGGGGGACCGTCAGACTGCTTCTGGCATCGGGAATCCCCGTCACGTAGAGCGGGTCGTTCCGGACGTCGCTGCAGAGGTAGGCCTCGCCACTCGTCGCCACCATCCCGGAGATCCCGTTCTCGGTGTTCTTCGCGAAGATCCGTTCGCCGATCGAGAGCGGCTCCATCCCGGTTCCCATGACCAGCTCGAGCTGGCCGCTCCGGCGGTCGACCAGTCGGACCTCGAAGTGTTCGAACCCGATCGAGCCGCGGATCGTCCGGATCACCTTGTCCTCGATCAGCCGGAGCCGAGCGGTGACGTCGAGGGGATTGATGGTGTCGGGGTCGAGGTCGAGCAGGTCGCCACCCGCGTGGTCGATCTCCTCGACGAGCAGTTCGGTCCGCTTCAGATCGGTGACGTCGCTGATCAGGGCGGCCACGGTGCGACGCGAGGCATCATCGGGCATCGGCGAACACAGCACCGAGTAGTACCGGTCGCCATGAGCGAAGTCGAGGCGGGTGCTCTCGCCGTTGACCACGTCGGGGTGCGCCATGAAGCCCTGGATCGCCTCGGCGGCGGCGTCGGAGAAGAGTCGGAGGAGCTCCGGCGAGTGATCCGCGAGCTGGTTGTTCATCCAGACGATCTCGCCGTGCTCCACGACGACCGCGACCCCTTCGCCGAGCCCGTCGAGGGCGGCGGTGATGCGGGGATCTCCGGCTTCGAGATCCTCCGGGACGAGATCGCAGGCGGTTCGGATGAAGTCGGCCACCACGTCCGGCATGCTCGCGAGGAACACTTCCGGGGCGATCCCAGGGGGGAGCACCAGGCGGGCACGCGATCTGGAGTCGGCGTCGTTCATCGGCCGAGGGTTCCGGGGCGGTTGGATCGGGAAAGGGTAACGCACACCCGTCCGCAAGGAGACATCGGCAGTTGGACGCCCGAGGCTGGAGCCCGACCGGCGATTCCCCGATGCATCAACATGTTCGGGTGGGGGTAGGATGCGGTTTCGTCATCCTTCGATCGGTCCGGCGTGGACCGTCGAGGTATGGAGGCCCCGGGTGGATCCACGTTCCAGATGATCCAGGCGACCGGCATCACCAAGCGCTACGGGCGGTTCACCGCGGTCCGGGCCCTCGACCTCGAGGTTCCGGACGGGGTGGTCTGCGGACTGCTGGGCCCGAACGGCGCCGGAAAGACGACGACGATCAGAATGGTCACCGGGATGCTCCCGCCGGACGAAGGCTCGCTTCGGGTCGCGGGCCATGTCATGCCCGCCGGTCGACGTCGGGCGCTCGCCCGGCTCGGCTACCTGCCGGAGTCCGCCCCCTCCTATCCCGAGATGCGGGTCTCCGAATATCTTCGATTCCGAGGTCGGCTGCTCGGGCTCGATCGTCACACGATCCGGCGGACCGCGGACGCGGCCCTGGACGCCTGCGATCTGACCGGCGTCGCGCGTCGACTGGTGGGGCAGTTGAGCAAGGGGTTCCGGCAGCGGGTCGGACTCGCGGCGGCGTTGCTGGGTGATCCGGCGCTCCTGGTGCTCGACGAACCGACGGTCGGCCTCGACCCGCGACAACTCCGGGACTTCCGGCGATTGATGCGGCGGCTCGCCGAGGAACGCACGATCCTGCTCTCCAGTCACATCATGCAGGAGATCGAGGCGGTCGCCGATCGTGTGGTGATCATGCATCACGGTCGCAAGCTGGCGGATGGGACGATCGACGAACTTCGTGGCGCGGCTCCCGGTCGCAACATCGGTCGGGTCTCGATCGACCGCGATCGCCGACCGGCCCTCGAGTCGGCGCTTCGCGGCATCGCCGCGAGGATCGACGATGGCGAGATCGACCTCGCCACGGTGGCAGAAGGTGACCTCCGATTCGAATTCGCCGGCCCCGACCGGAGCCGTGAGTGCGGGCGGGCGATCCACGACGCCGGTGGCGTCGCGATCGAACTCGGCCATGAATCACCGGGACTCGAGTCCCGCTTCCTCGAACTGCTCGATCAGGAACGCGGATCGCAGGAAGGGGGGCGCCCATGAGCGGTGTGCTTGCACTCGTGCGTCGCGAATTCGCGTCGACCTTCCTCGTTCCGACGGGGTGGATCATCCTCGCGGGCTGGGGAATGCTGACCGCCCTGATCTTCGCGTTCGTCACCCTCCGAGAAGGCGAGCCCGCGACCCTTCGGGCGGTGGTGTCGATCGCCGGCTGGGCGATCGCGGTGGTGAGTCCCGCGATCTCGATGCGAAGCTTTGCGGAGGAGGCGCGACTCGGCACGCTCGAGGTCCTGCTGACCTCGCCGCTTTCCGCGTTCGAACTGGTGCTGGGGAAGTTCCTGGCCGCGGTCGGCGTGCTGCTGGTGCTCGCCCTCCCGATGCTCGTGCTGTTCGCGGTGGCGGAGGCCTACGGTGATCCCGACCCCGGGGAGTTCGCCAGCGGCCTGCTCGGGCTGCTGCTCGCCGGCTCGACCCTGCTCGCGCTCGGGTTGCTGATCTCCACCCGGACCTCCAGCCAGGTCGTCGCCTATCTGCTGACCTTCTTCGGATTCTTCGCGGTGGTGCTCGTCGCCAAGGGCATCCCTGCGATCGTCAACGCCCTGCCCGCGAACCTCCTGAGTCCGGAGGCGACTCTCGCGTGGATCGACTGGTCCGCGGGGCTCGATCCGCTTCGCCGCCTCGACGAGTTCGCGATCGGACTCTTCGATTCGGCGAACGTCGCATGGTTCCTTGCCGCGACCTCGTTCTTCCTCGTGGCGGCGGCGATCTCGCTCGCGTCGCCGCGCTGGGTCCGGGCCGGGACGTTTCTGCGACGACAGGCCGCGCACCTCCGGACGCTGATGGTCGTCCTGGGCGTCGGCGTCGCGGCCGCGGCGGTGTCGGTGCTCTTCGAGGCGCCGCCGCTTCGGATGGAGGCGGATCTCACCAAGACCCGGGCCTATTCGCTGCAGCCCACCACGATCGAGCTGCTCGAGTCGCTCGAACCCGGCTGGACGGTGCGATTGCTGGTCGCGAAGGACGATGCGGATCCGGTCACCATGCGACAGGTCGACGAGGTCGTCGCCCGGATGGACGCGGTGACGCCGAACCTCGTCGCGGAACGGATCGATCCGGTCGATCCGAGATCCATCGGTCGATACGAGGCGGTGCTGGAATCGCTGCTGGAATCGGATGCGGCGACCATCGCGATCTGGGAAGCCCGCATCGAACGGGCGATGGAGGCGTTCCAGCGTCTGCAGGCGGTGGGCCGTGACGTCACCCCGGACGCGATGGAACTCGTCGCATCGCTTCCCGAGGCGAGTCCGATTCGCGGGCTGGTCGAGCGGACCGGCCTCGTCTTCGGCACGCTCGCCGATCAGGGCGATGCCTTCACCGATTACATGCGAGCCGCGCTTCAGAGCACGACCCGGCAGCCGCTTCCGAACTGGCGTCTGGTCCGGGCCTCCCTGGAAGT
>JAACEA010000305.1 GCA_009936695.1 Planctomycetia bacterium | reverse complement strand
GGGCGCTGCATCTCCACCCAGGCGTCGGGGAGCGGGTCGATGCGAACCGCCCCGTACTCCTGGGCCAGCGCACCATCCTCACCCGCGACCTGGACCGACGCCCCGTCGCGAAGCGACGCCATGACATCGCGGTCGAGCTCCGCCGCAGGACGTGCGAACTCGTCTTCGGTCGGCGTCGAAGGCACGGCGATGCGATCGAGATCCACCATCCGCTTGAGGTTGGAGCGTTCCGGCCGTTGATCGAGCCGCCAGACGACCACGACGATGAGCACCGCGACCACCACGCCGAGTCCGATGAGGATCAGCGGGCGTCGATCGACGGCGCCGCGACGGATGCGGTCCCCTCGTCGGTGGCGAGCCACCGCAGCCGGCTGGGACATCGTTTCATTCATGGTCTCGATCCACATGACCGTCTCCTTCCGACGGGCCGAGGCGATCAGCCTCGCTCGCGGTAGCGTTCCACCGAGTCTTCCCAGTCGCCCTTCGCCTTCAAGAGCAGCTCGACGACTTCGCGAACCGCCCCCCTGCCGCCGGTCGCCGTGGTCACATGGCACGCCGCTTCGATGACCTCCACGGCGGCGTCCCGCACGGCCACAGGGTAGCCACACCGTTCGAGGATCGGCAGGTCGGGCAGGTCGTCACCGACCATCGCGGTTTCCGCCGCATCGACGCCGAGCGATTCCAGCAGTGCCGCGAACGCCTCGCCCTTCCGTTCGACCCCTTCGACGAGATTGTCGATTCCCAGCTCGCGGGCCCGGTGACGGAGCGCCTCGCCGCGGCGGCCGGTGATGATCGCGATCATCCCGCCCTGACGCTGCCACATCCGGATCGCGGTGCCATCGCGCACGAAGAATCGCTTCGTCTCGACCCCGGCGTCGTCGATCAGGACCGAACCGTCGGTGAGGACGCCGTCGACGTCGAGACACAGGAGGCGGATACGGGTGGGATCATGGCGAGACATGCTCGCATGCTACCCGTGGTCGGGGCGGCGCCGAGCGAATGACCGGTGGCCCGTGCTCGCGACGATCAGGCGGGGACCCGAAGCCGAGACGCCGGTTCCTCGTTCCCACAGGCATCGGCGACGACGCGAAGCCGCTCCGCGACGATCCCCAGATCCCCGGGCCGTCTGGCCTGGGCGGGTTCGAGACAGGTCTGAACGATCTCCTCCGCGGCATCGGGGAGATCCGGGCAGAGACGCCGAAGCGGCGGTGCGGGCGTCGGGTTGTCCATCATCTCGGACGATGCGTAGCGGCCGGTGAGACAGCGATACATCGTGGCACCAAGCAGGAAGGCGTCGGTCCGCTCGTCGATCCCGCCCAGCGCGGCCTGTTCCGGCGCGAGGAAGCCGGGAGTCCCCTGGATTCGGGTCTTCCGTTCGCCGAGACGGCAGGCCTGCCCGAGGTCGATGATCGTCCCGCGGCCGTCGGTGCCGACGAGGATGTTCCCCGGCTTCAGGTCCGCGTGGGCGTAGCCGACCTCGTGAAGATGGCGAAGGCCGTCGGCGACGGTGGCGAAGCACCGGAACATGGCGGCCGTATCCTCGAACGTGGCGGCATCGAGTGGAACCCCATCGACGAAATCGAGGATGAGGGCGAGTTCCGATGTCCGGACGATCTCCCGATACCGCAGGAGACGCTCCGCGGATCGAACGGCCGGATGATCCACCTTGGAGCCGACTTCGAATTCACGCTCGACCTGGGCGAGGAACCGGCGATCCCGCACACCTCGGGCCGTGACGTGCTTCAACGCATGAAGCGAGCGGCTTCGGGGGTCCGATACCACGTACAGGCGACTCGCGGCCCCTTCGCCGATCGGCTCGATGACCTTGTACCCGTGGATTTCGCGAGGTGTCGTGGACTGACTGACGGCCATCATTGGCTCCCTGAATCAATGAATTCCTGCCTTCGATGCACACGCTGCTTCGGTTTCCCCCGTCGCCCGAAAGGCCGGGATTTTCACACCAAAGGGGGCTGCGATCAAGGGTCGAACGGAACAACTCCGGACATTTTCAAGACGCTTCCAACTTCATCCGGAATTCCGTATTCCGATCCTTCGGACTTGTGACGGT
>JAACEA010000304.1 GCA_009936695.1 Planctomycetia bacterium | reverse complement strand
GGCTTCGAGAGCAGGGCCGCGAGCGAGATCGAGAGGATGGTCCCCAGCACGATCGAAAGGACCCCGAAGATCGCCGTGTTCCACAGCACGGTCCCGAGGATCTCGTCGTCGAACATCCGTTCGTAGTTCTGGGTGCCGACCGGGATCGGCGACTCGAGCAGGGTGTAGTCGGTGAAGCCGTAGTAGAGCGCGAGCGACACCGGGACGACCGTGAAGAACAGGAAGCCGAGCAGCCAGGGGCCGATCCAGAGGAGTCCGGTGCCGAGGGAGTCGTGCCTCATGCGGTCTCCCAGGGATCAGGCTGGTTGCGTCGCTGTCGGCGCTCGTGCTCCCGCTGCAGGATCGCCTCCGCCTCGACCTGCACCTCGGCGAGCGGGCCGGCCGCGGAGGGGCTCTTCAGATTCCAGATCTGGTCGAGTCCGGCGCCGAGGGCCATCCCGAACTCCGCCCAGCCGGTGATCCACGGCGTGGTGTAGGCGTTCGGACTCTGGAGGATCTCCTCGTGGACCGCGACCGCCGTGTTCGGATGATCGCGGATGAACGCCTCGCTCGACGCCGCGAGCGGTGACGGCTTCGCGTGTCCGGAACAGAGCGTCTCGATGTTCTCGGGGCGCTGGGTGAACGCGATGAACTCGAGGGACGCCTCGGGATTCCGGGCGCCGGTCGGGATCACCAGGATGTCGGCTTCGATCGGGCCGTAGGGCGGCTGGTCCGCGAGCGCCGCGGGCACCGGGAACGGACAGGCGCCGTAGTCGAACACGCCGGGACCGAGTTCCATGTCCATGAACTTCGGCAACCACGGCCCCTGGATGGTCGTTGCGAGTCGACCGCTGAAGAAGTTCCGGTACGGCGACGGATTGTCGATCGGGGCGCCCTGGAATCGACGGAGCTTGTCGAGCCCCCATCGCTTCGGGAAGCTCTGGAACCAGTCGTAGCCGGCGATGTTCGGCGGCGAGTCGACGGTGGCCTTCCCGGTGCGTTCGTCGTAGAGATGCCCGCCGAAGAAGCCGCCCCAGCACCACGACCACCAGCCCGGATCGGTGGGCAGGAACCCGGCCCGCTCGACGTTCCCGTCGTCGTCCAGGATCGTGAGTCGATCGATCGCCTCGTCGAACGCCTCGATGGTGCGCGGCGGAGCCTCGGGGTCGAGTCCGACCTCGCGGAAGATCGCCTTGTTGTAGTAGAGCGCGATGGAACTCGGCGTGCTGGGCGCCGCGAGCTGTCGACCGCCGCGGAACACCAGCGGACCGACCGCCTTCGCGTAGGTGGATTCGTCGATCCCGTAGTCACGCAGTCCGTCGAGCGGCATGATCGCGCCGCATTGCGAGAAGAACGGGAGATTCCGGTTCCACAGGCCGAGCACGTCGGGCGGGTCGCCCGCGGCGATCGCGACCTTGGCCTTCTGGTCGATCCCCCCCATCGTCAGGTAGTTGACGAAGATGCCGGACTGGGACTCGTTGAAGCGATCGACCACGGTCTGCATCGCCGCGGCTTCGTGGCTCGTCCACTTCTCCCAGTAGTCGAGCACGATCCGGCCGTCACGTCGGAGCCGGCGTCGCTCCGGGCCGAAGGCGGCGTATCCGGCGGCCCCTGCGGCGAGGAGTCCGAGGGCGGATCGGCGGGTGATGGTCTTGAGGTCGGTGGTCATGATCGGATCGCTCGCGGCATCCGAGATGGTAGCGGTTTCACGCGTCCGATCCCCCCCTGCTTCGCCTCGTCGTGACCCGCCGGATATCCGGACCCGCGACTCCGTTGAGCCGCGCGGCGGCCCCGCCCCGTCGGCGGATCGAGTCATCGGAAGCACGTACAATCCGCGGATGTCCTCACTCAGACTCACCGACGTCGAAAAGATCTATCCGGGCGGTGCCCATGCCGTGCGGGGTTGCTCCCTGGAGATCGCGGACGGCGAGTTTCTCGTGCTCGTCGGGCCCTCGGGCTGCGGGAAGAGCACCCTGCTCCGCATGATCGCGGGACTCGAGGAGATCTCCTCCGGAGAGATCCGGATCGGCGACCGGGTCGTGAACGACGTCGCACCGAAGGACCGGGACATCGCGATGGTGTTCCAGAACTATGCGCTCTATCCGCACAAGTCGGCCCGCGCGAACCTCGAGTTCGCCCTGAAGCTCCGCGGCATTCCGAAGGACGAACGTGATCGCAGGATCGCGGAGGCGGCTCGACAACTGGGCATCGAGGAGCTTCTCGATCGCCGGCCCGGGCAGATGTCCGGCGGCCAGCAGCAGCGGGTCGCCCTCGGCCGCGCCCTGGTCCGGAATCCCGCCGCGTTCCTCTTCGACGAACCGTTGTCGAACCTCGATGCGAAGTTGCGTCACAAGACGCGCGGCGAGTTGAAGGAACTCCACCGACGCGTGGCGACCACCAGCGTCTACGTGACCCACGACCAGGAGGAGGCGATGACCCTCGGCGACCGGGTGGTCGTCATGAAGGACGGCCTCATCCAGCAGGTCGGGCCCCCGCTCGAGGTCTATCGCAAGCCGTCAAACCTCTTCGTCGCGACGGTCATCGGCGCCCCGGCGATGAACCTCGTCGAAGGACGCATCACGCAGGACGGCGGCTCGTTCGAAGGCCCCGACGGACTGACGCTTCCGCTCGGCTCCGATCGAAGCGGGGTCGAACCCGGTCGACGCGTCACCCTCGGCGTGCGACCACAGCATCTCGAGCCGTCCGCGGACGGCATGGAGCTCGCCGTCCGGATCTGCGAACCGCTCGGCGACGAGACCGACGTCATGCTCGATGGTCCGGGCGGACTCGACTTCACCGCCCGACTTCGACTCGACGAGGTGCCCGCGGCCGGGCTCAAGATGCGGCTCGCGCCCAAGCCCGGCACGCTCCACCTCTTCGACACCGAATCCGGCGTCCGCCTCGGCTGACCGATCCGCACGCGGCGGGTTCAGTCGTCGATCGAAGCTCCATTGGTTCGAATGACCTCGGCGTACCACTCGCCGCTGTCCTTCACCGTCCGGGTGCCGGTCGGGTAGTCGACGTGCACCAGGCCGAACCGCTTGGTGTAGCCCTTCGCCCACTCGAAGTTGTCGAGGATCGACCAGTGGAAGTAGCCTCGAACGTCGGCCCCGTCGGCGATCGCGAGTCGAAGCTGCTCGAGGTAGCGGGCCGTGAAGTCGATCCGGTTGGGATCGTGGACCTTGCCGTCCCGAGACACCCAGTCCATGCTCGCCAGTCCGTTCTCGGTGATGTAGACCGGCAGGCCGTACCGCTCGTGCGCGAAGAACGGCCCCCATCGCAGCGCCTCGGGCACCACCGGCCAGTCGAAGGTGGTGATGGGGTGGCCGTCGCCGAGCGGGATCCCGACGGGCTCGCCGTCGTCTCCGGCCCGGATGTAGCCGCCCTGGTAGATGTTCAAGCCGATGAACTCGATCGGCTGCTTCATCTCGTCGAAGTCGGTGTCGGGAAAGTCGGGCATGTCCGCCCCGAAG
The DNA here is from genome assembly GCA_009936695.1 of Planctomycetia bacterium. GTDB lineage: Bacteria > Planctomycetota > Phycisphaerae > Phycisphaerales > SM1A02 > UBA12014. Next base: position 1,692 of record JAACEA010000304.1, on the reverse strand, counting down.
ACCTCCAGGCCGGCTTCGGGATAGCGACCGAGGCAGATCGGGTCGTACCACCAGGTGTTGTTGAAGTGATGGGCGGGATCGACGCCGTTGGTGGCCCGCCGCGCAGCCTCGACGTTGGCCGGGTCGAGATCGACCGGACATCCCGCGGCACCGACGCCGGTGTACCCGATCACCGCGGGCCCGGGACTGGCGGCCCGGATCGCCTGCACCGAATGACCATGCGCCCGCATCGTGTTGTGCGCCGCGACGAGCTGTTCCCGCAACGGAAGTTCGAGCCCCGGGGCGTGGGTTCCGTCTCGATGTCCGTGCTGGATGTAGACCTGGGGTTCGTTCAGCGTGATCCAGTGCTTGACGCGGTCACCGAGTCGCCGGACCACGAGGTCGGTGTACGCGCCGAACCAGGCGGCGCTGTCGCGGGCGAGCCAGCCCCCGCGCTCGAACAGCGCCGAGGGGAAGTCCCAGTGGAAGAGCGTCGCGTACGGCGTGATCCCCTGCCGGAGGAGTTCGTCGACGAGACGGTCGTAGAAGTCGAGCCCCTCCTCGTTGATCGCGCCTTCGCCGGTGGGAAGCACCCGGGGCCAGGAGATCGACAGTCGATAGGCGTGGAGGCCCATCGCCTTCATGATCGCGACGTCCTCGACGTGGCGGTGATAGTGGTCGCAGGCGATCGCGCCGGAATGACCGAGTTCGACCTTGCCTGGCGTGTCGCAGAAATCGTCCCAGACGGAGCGTCCTCGTCCGCCCTCGAACGCCGCACCTTCGATCTGATAGGCGGCCGCGGCGGCCCCCCACAGGAAGTTTTCGGGAAAGGTCATGAAGTGGGGATTCCAGTTGAATCGAGGGTGAAGAGAGGTTGCGGTCGACCACGGCGGACGGCGATTCGGGACTTGGGGCTCCGCGGGCCCGAGGGCTGCGAAGATTAGCACATGGCTCGAACGAGAATGACCGAGAATGAGGGGGGTGGACCGACGAGATTCGGACTCCACGTTCGTTTTTTTCCGAGGGGCGGGGACGCTACGATTTCGTTCCCTCATCTGGAGATTCCAATGCTGCTCATCTCGACGGCCTGTCTTTCGCTCGCCCTCGCCACCACCGGCCCCGCACCCGCCTCCTCGATCGACCGCGACGACTGGACGCTGGTCTTCGAGGACGACTTCGAGGATCGCAACGACGCCCTCGCCGACTGGACCTGCTTCGGTGGCACCAGCAGCAAGTCCACCGGGCGCAAGGGTCGGGGTCTGCTGATCGAAACCGAAGGCGGCCTCCCCGAGCCGGCCTACGCCGGTGCGTTCACGCCGCTCGGCGGCGGCATCAAGCCCAACGACATCGTGACCGCGAACGCCGTCTGGCGAATCATGAGCCGGCCGCCCGCGGACGCCACCTTCGTGCTCAAGCTCGAATTCAAGGACGTGAAGGGCGCGAAGGTCGGCGAGGCGTCGATCCCCGCCGCGATCAGCGAAGCCCAGGAAGGCAAGTGGGAGACCACGACGCTCGAAGCACGGGTTCCGGCATCCGCTTCTTCCGCGGATCTCGCCCTGGTGCTCGTTCCCGCCCGCGAGAAGGGCACGCTTCAACTCCTCGTCGACGAGGTCTCCGCGACCCGCAAAGCACCCCCGCTCGATCTCCTCACCGGGGCGGGCACGTTCGAGTCGTCGGACGGCGGTGCGATCGGGTGGACCGTCTACAACAACG
>JAACEA010000303.1 GCA_009936695.1 Planctomycetia bacterium | reverse complement strand
TCGGTCACCGAGAACTTCGGCCGGCAGTGCCTGCTCGCAAGACGCTTCAGCGAACGAGGCGTTCGCTTCGTTCAGTGCACGCACTCCTACAAGTGGGATCAGCACGGGAATCTCGAAGCGGCCCACCGGAACAACGCTCGCGAAGTCGATACCGGCATCGCGGCTCTGATCCTGGACCTGAAACGTCGCGGAATGCTCGATGAGACGCTCGTGGTCTGGGGCGGCGAGTTCGGCCGGACCCCGGTCGCGCAGGATGGAAACGGTCGTGACCACAATCCGCACGGGTTCACCATGTGGATGGCGGGCGGTGGCGTGAAGCCCGGCTTCTCCTACGGCGCGACCGACGAATACGGCTTCTACGCGCTTGAAGACAAGGTCCATGTCCACGATCTCCACGCGACGATGCTCGCCCTGCTCGGCGTCGATCACGAGCGACTGACGTATCGGGACGCGGGTCGCGACTTCCGGCTCACCGACGTCGCCGGACGGGTCGTGTCCGAGATCTTCGCCTGAGCCTCAGCGGCGGTCCGCCGGTCCGTTCCGACTCACGCTCCGGTCCATCGAGGGGCCACGCCCCTGATTCGAAGGTCAGCCCGACGGCACGGTGACCGCAGGAGTCCGTACGACGATCCCTCCCGGGGCATCGACCCAGCGTCCCTCGATTCGCAGTGGTTCGCCGGTGGCGCTCTCGACCACGCCACCTGCGGCTCGAACCACCGCGCAGCCCGCGGCGTGGTCCCAGCTCTTCTCCCGGTATCCCTCGCGGGCGAGTCGCAGGTACAGATCGGCTCGCCCGCTCGCGACCATCGCATACTTGCACTGGCTGTCGATGCGGATGGGCGTCGTCGAGACACCGGTGGCTTCCAACGCGGCCGATGTTCGATCCTGATCGCCATGAGCCTTCTCGTAGGAGAGGCAGACGCGGACGGATCCCTCGGGCGGCGTCGCCGATACCGCGATCGGGGTGAGCGATGCCATGTCGGTCGCGTCGGTACCACCGGCTCGCGCGCCCTCGCCGACGATCCCCGCATAGATGCTGCCCACGGAATCGGCGGTGCCGTAGTCGTCGGCAACCTCGAGCGGGAGATGCGGACACCCGAGAAATCCGACGACGGGGGAATCGCCTTCGACGAGGCCGAGCGCGAGCGCGAACTGCTGGCCCCGAAGGAAACCCTTCGTACCGTCGATCGGATCGAGCGACCAGAAGACGTCCCGGCCTTCGGTCTCTGGATCGAGTCCGCCGGCATCGAGCAGTTCGCGGACCTCCGCCTCCCGGGTTGGCGCGGCGTCGGCGAGATTCGCATCCGCGAGGGCCTCGCCTGCGAGCCGGATGATCTGCTCGAGCATCTTCGAACCTCCCGCGTCGAGCGAATCCGAGCCTTCTTCACCGACGAGGCGGTCGGCGTGGGGGACGCCGGCCGCCCGCATGCCTGCGGTGACCGCCACCTGGACCGCGAGATCCGCGACGGTCACGGGACTTCGATCATCCTTCAGGAGATCGGCCAGCGACCCTCGCTCCGCGGCCGCCCGGCCGGCGACCCGGCTGGCGGCGGCGACCGCGATGAGGACGGCATTCAGATTCAGGGAGTCGCTGGAGATCGGCATGGGTCACTCTTGGGGAGTTCGGGCTGGCATCGAAGAATTCGATCGAATTGCCTGTTCATCGGTCCGCGGCCCGCCGTGAAGCCCGACTTTCGACCGATCGGGTCCGGATTCGTCGAATCGGATGCCCGGGATCGTCGGACCCGTCCGGGCGATCCGGTTCTCAAGCATCTCACGTCCAATCTCCGATGACACAGGGTTCGGAGCGCTGGCGTGGCGCTGTCTGTCTCGACGCGTGGAGACGCGTATTTGGATCGATGCGGTGCCTCCTCGGGCGTCGATCGCGACCGGTGCGCGTCATGAAGGTCAATCAACTCCCGTTTCACCATCGGCTCGCGGGCCGGCTCGTGCTGTTCGTGGGGGTCCCGATCCTCGTGATTCTCGTGATCACGGGATTCACGAGCTTCGAACGTACCGGAGCGTTCTTCCGGGCATCCGTCGAACGGCAGGTGCTGGATGCCTCGCGTCTCGCGGCCTTCGATCTCGCGGATGAGAATCTTCAGGCGGTGACCGCGGCACGAGCGTTGGCGCTGGCGGCGGAGACGGGTTACTACGGTGATCGCAGGCGAAGTCTCGAACTCGCTCGCCGGATGCTGGTCGGCACGCCCGCCTTTCAGGCCGCCTACTTCGGCTGGGAGCCTCGAGACGATGACGCGTCGTCCGACGTCGACGGTGCGACCGACGAACAGGGGCGCTTTCTTCCGTACTGGCGCCGCGACGATTCGGCGGCCACGGGCGTCTCACTCGAGCCGTTGGTCGACATGGAATCGGCCGGAAGCCTCTACTACCAGGAGCCTCGACGCCTCTTCGAGGAGACCGGGGTCGCCTCGAGCGTGATCACGAAGCCGTACACCTACGGGGGCGTGCCGCTGATCGAGCAGACCCACCCGATCATCGTCGACGGAAGGTTCATGGGAATCGCGGGCGTCGATCGATCCCTCGCCGATCTCGAGGGCCGTCTGCTGGCCCTTCGAGGAGAGCTCGGTGGAGAGAGCGATCTCTTCCTCGTGACGCGAGGTCGATTCATCGCGACCACGCTCGACGCCCGGGTCGATGCCTCGAGTCGTCTCCAGGAGACCGAGGTCGAGGCAAGTCCGTTCGCACCGCTCCTGTCCGAGTTCCAGCGGCGTGCGGCCGTATCCGACAGT
>JAACEA010000302.1 GCA_009936695.1 Planctomycetia bacterium | reverse complement strand
GGTGGTGGTGGTGGTGGTGGTGGTGGTGGTGGTGGTGGTGGTGGTGGTGGTGGTGGTGGTGGTGGTGGTGGTGGGTTTTGGTCGAGGACATCGCGGAGGCTGGTCATTCGCGGGCCTCCATGCGTTCGAGCCCGTCCACGGCACGGTCCAGGGATCGCCTGCGGTCGCGATCGCCGATGTCGATCGCGACCGGTCCGTCGTCGATACCGGTCGTCTCCGATGGGGGCGCCGGCTTCGGACCGATCTCGATGACGAGATCGCGGACCTGAACGAGGGCGTCTTCGCAGACGTTCCGGGTGGGGCGATCGCCCGCGAACTTCACGAGGTCGGCGGTGCGAAGGATGTCGCCGAGCCGGATCATGCGATCCCGATGCGTCGGTTCCATCTCGGGGGCGGTGCGGGCGGCTTCGATGAATTCCGGTGTGGTTCGATCGGGCGCGGCGATGCCGAATCTTCGTTCGACGTACTCCCGCGCGATGTCCGAAAGTCGGGTGAAGAAGGGATCGACGCGGGCGTTTAGGAGCAGGTCGTCCGACGCGAGCCGCTCGAGCTTCGCCAGTGCCCACGCGTCCGCGGGCTCGGGGGGCGGCACCGGCCGCGGTCGACGTCGCCACCACCAGAGCAGCGCCAGCATCGCGAGGAACCCCGCGGCACCGGCTGCGATCGTCCACCAGACCCATGTCGGGAACGGACTCGGGACCTCGACCGCCGCGGTGATGTCCTGATGGGCTCCCACGTCGGTATCGAGGCCCGCGACCGAGCCGACCAGCAGGGTGCGCGCGGGGGTGCGGATGCGCGCATCGCCGAGGCCGATCGGTATCGAAGGAAGCACCTGCGGCCCCGGTTCGAAGGTGCGAAGCGACAGTCGCGGTGGTGACGACCCCCCGCCCGTCTCGAGGTCTGTCTGGAGGCGGGCGAGGCGCGGCGTCTCGATCACCTCGAAACTTCCGAACTCGGTCCCCGGTGCGGGAAGCTCCAGCGCGGCGAGGCCGCCTTCCTCTTCAGATCCGGGAAGCAGGAACTCGATCAGGATCGGCGCTCCGGTTTCGATCGGATCGGTTCGGAGGACGGCGGTGAGCGATACGTCGTCGATCTGGAGCGACCAGGGCTCGCCGGCTTCGAGTATCGGGGCGTCCGTCGGGGGCTCTTCCGATTCGAATGGCGTCGGCGCCTGCCCCGCCGAAAGGACGGCTGACGACCCCGCGAGCGCCAGAAGGCAGGCGAGGCGCGTGGTCGTCCGTCGAGGATCTCGAAGCGCGGGGCGCGCCGTCCGAGTCGGGTTCATCGGGAACGCCTCCGTTCCCGACGGTGGAAGTAGGCGGTGAGGGGCTCGATGAAGTCCTCGCCGGTGTCGATCTCGATCGGATCGATCTTCATGCGGCGAAGGACCTCTCGTCGGCGCTCGTCCCGGGCCGCCGCCGCCTCCATGAATCGTCTTCGGACCCGTCGAGGCGCGGTGTCGATGAGTCGTCGCACCCCGGTCTCGGCGTCCGTGAACTCGACGAGCCCCATGCGGGGAAGTTCCCGTTCCCGTCGATCCTGCACGACCATCGGGACGATGTCGTGTCGTTGCCGCGCGGCGCGAAGCGGGCGTTCCCAGTCGGCATCGACGAAATCGCTGGCCACGAACACCACGGAGCGCTGTCGAAGGACCCGATCGAGTTCCCGGATCGCGGGACCGATCGCGGTGCCGCGGCCCTCCGGTCGAAGGGCCAGCAGTTCCCGGACGATCCGCATCACGTGCTTCGTCCCCTTGCGGGGCGGCACGTACTTTTCGACCCGGTCGGTGAACGCGAGAAGTCCGACCTTGTCGTTGTTGAAACTCGCACTGAACGCGAGCGTCGCGACGAGCTCTGCGACGACGTCCCGCTTGAACTGCGTGGTCGTGCCGAAGGACAGGGAGCCGGAGACGTCGACCAAACAGAGAATGTGCAGGGGTATCGCTCGTCTTTGCTAGGGCTCTCAGACTGTTCTGATCACTTTAAACTAAAATTTTTTTGAAAAAACAAGGCCGGATACACGACCGAT
>JAACEA010000301.1 GCA_009936695.1 Planctomycetia bacterium | reverse complement strand
CTAGTCGATGTCGAACGCTTCGCTCCCACTCGCACTGCTTGCGCCGGCCTGGCTCGGCTCGTTGATCGTGAGGCTGCTCGCGCCGGTCGGTGATTTCACGCGTTTCTCGCTCGCGGTCCTGACCTGGACCATCGCCAGTCCGAAATCCTGGTTGAGCCGACGTCACATCGCTCCTCCGATCTTCACCGTCGGGGTGGCCAGCATTCCGGTCGTCGCGACGACTGGAATGTTCATCGGGATGATCCTCGCCCTCGAGGGCTTCGCCCAGTTCGATGCGCTCGGGATGGCGGACCGCATGGGCGGCATCATCAACTCGAGCGTCGTGAAGCAGATCGGTCCCGTGCTCGCCGCGGTGATGGTCGCGGGCCGCGTCGGTGGCGCCCTCGCGGCGGAACTCGGCACCATGCGGGTCACCGAACAACTCGACGCGATGCAGGCGATGTCCGTGGATCCGGTCCGAAATCTGGTCGTGCCCCGATTCGTGGCCTGTGTGGTGATGACGCCGATCCTGACCATGTATTCGAACGCGCTGGGCGTATGGGGCGCCTGGGCCATTCTCACGGGTCTCTTCGGCGTGAACACCGCGGACTACTGGTACTACACGGGCCTCGTGGTCCACTGGTGGGATCCGGCGGCGGGACTGCTCAAGAGCGTCTTCTTCGGCGCCGCCATCGGACTCGTCTCCTGCTGGCGAGGATTCAACTGCGTCGGGGGCGCGAGTGGCGTCGGCCGGGCGGCGACCAGTGCATTCGTCACGAGCTTTCTCGCGATCATCGTGATCAATCTCGTGCTCGCGAAGTTCCTCAACGAGCTGTACTACGTGTTCTTCCCGACGGGCATCCGATCCGTGCTTGGTTGACGCAGCGCCGTGGCGTGGGGAACCGCGTCGGGCATCGGCACGAACACCATCCTGATCCGGAATCGACGACCAGGGAGCCTTGCGAATGACTGGCATGCACGGATTGTTCGGTCTGATCCTCTCCCTCGCAGCCTTCGGACCGACGGCACCGGTTCCCTCGATGGCCGTCGCGACGCCCGAACCAGCGACCGCGTCGCCGCAACAGGCCAGGGACCCCTGGCCCGGACGGCCGAATCCGCCGCTCTATCGCAGCAATCCGCGCGGCTACACCGTGGGGCTCGCGGTCGATTTCGGGACCGAGCGATTCCTGATGGCGGGCGGCGCCATCGTCATGGACGTCGCGACGGTCGATACCACCGTCGTCGCCGATCTCCGGGGACTCGAAGCCTCGGTCCGGATCAACGGCACCCCGGTCACCCCGGGCCTCAAGATCGAAGGCGATGCGGCCAGTGGACAACAGCGGGTGACGCTCACGCTTCCCAAGGGGAAATCGACGGCCGCCATCTCCACCCGGACGACCTGGCCCGCGATCGCGTTCGACATCGCGGTGGACGAGGCCGCGGCTTCGCGCGTGACCTGGCCCAGGGAATGGCCCGAGTCCGTGCGTCCATACCTGGCGGCGAGCGAGATCATCCAGTCGAACGACGAGATCTTCAAGGCGTTCATCGAGAAGACCACCAACGGAAGACTTCGACGAACCCCGATCTACGTCGCGGCGAAGGAACTCGTCCGAAGCACGATCCTCCAGTTCGGAAACGTCGAGGGCGGCTCCCTCTATCAGGAAGGCGACGGTCGCATCGTCGGGTTCCAACTGCAGGGCGCGGTGGCGGCGACCTCCGCCCTGCAGGCCACGCCCGCCGACATGGTCTGCACGTGCGTCGCGGTCCTGCGGGCCGCCGGGATCCCGGCCCGACCGGTGATCGGCATCCATTCGGGAGACGGTGACTCCAAGGATTCGAAGCGACCGAAGGGACGACGGACGTTCTGCTGCTGGGCGGAGTTCCATCTCCCCGGTGCCGGCTGGGTCCCCTTCGATCCGTTCGAGATGCGCGGGCAGGGTCTCCGACAAGCGGACATCACCCGCCCGTGGCGGTGGTTCGGAACCATCGACTCCATGAATCGCCGCGTCGGCATCGCCTACGACTTCGCCCCGTTCAACCACGGGCGGGTGCTCGGATACCCCGCGGGCTGGGTGTACCGGCTTGAATCGAGTGACCCGATCATCGGTTTCGGACTCCCGATCACCTCGATCCAGATGATCGGTCGAGGCACCGTTCGGCCCTGATCATCGACTCCCGAAACGGACCCGTCCCGATGCGGGACGGGCATCGGGACGGGTCCTCGGGAGCAGGCTGGAGCCGGGCAGGTCCAGCCGTGATTCATTCGGGGGCTTCAGGACGGCTGCACCGCCTTCGGGGTCGAGCCGCGTTTGCGGCCGGTCTTCGAGACGCTCGCATCCCGGACCGGCGAAGCGGATCCACGATTTCGGTTTCGCCCGCTGCTTCGAATGCCCCGGCTGGAGCTCGTGCGCCCGAGTTCGATCACGCGGCGACCGGTATCTCGGCCGTCGACGCGGACCGGCGCATCGACGTCCCGACGCTGGACGAAGTGCTGCGGATCGCCTCCGATCACGAGGGCGGTCTCGAAGATCGCCTTGTCACCCGAGGTGATGCGTCCGTGGTGGCGCATGGTGAATCCACGTTCGATCGCAGGCGCGTCGAATCCCGGCCACGGAGCGCCGAAATTGGCGTCGGCGACGGCGGTTCCGGCACCACCGCCTCCCATCATGAAGGGGCCGGTGTGCAGTCGGCGGACCGAAGTGTCGTCAAGACCGATCTCCCAGAGCGATTCGCCCATGGGGACGTCGATGACTCCACCGTCCTGGTCCATCTCCAGCGTCACTCGAACGCTGCCACCGAGTTTCGACGCGTTCGAGATCACGGGGTCGAGCAGGAAGGCGGCACGGAAGTCGTACACGTGCCGGTCCCCGGTCAGATTGTGGATGAAGGCCTCTCCGTCGAGCCGGGCGTCTCCGGTCGGATCCAGATCCGCGGTCCAGTTCCAGCCGATCTTGAAATCGCCAGCGGGATCCTCGTGTTCGCCGACGAATCGAAGGGCCCCCTCGACCATTGCGCCGTTGGCGACGATGCGTCGAACCGCCCCGTCGTCGACCCGGATCTGGACGATGGCGCGATGTCCCGAATTCGGAGACGCCGAGCCACCAGCTCCTGCGGCCGTCACCACGGAGGTGATTCCCCCGAAGACGAGGGCGATGCATGCGAATGTCGCTGGAAGACCGTTCATGTTCGTCCCATCTCCCCTGAATCGAAGCCCGGCGGCCCGCATCCGGACCGACGACCTCCAACCGTCGATTTCATCCGGGGG
>JAACEA010000300.1 GCA_009936695.1 Planctomycetia bacterium | reverse complement strand
GACGAGGAAGGCAACAGCCTCTGGAACGAGCGACGCTGGTCCCGCAAGTCCACCTTCGCGAGCAAGTTCGGCGCTCTCGAGAAGCGGAACCCCGCGGGCGTGATTCTCATCAATCCCCCGGGCGCGAACGACCCCCGTTCCGGCGAGCTGATGCGAGGCTCCTCGAAGGTCATCGATGACGTCCCCGTGTTCATGATGACCCCGGAAGCCGGCGAGATGCTCGCCGCCGCCTGCGACCCGAAGGGCCGTTCCCTGCTCGAACTCCGCAAGCTCGCCGACCAGGGCACGACCGTGGTCGAATTCGAGGGATCGGTCGCCGCCGCCGGCGCGATGGAACGAACCCCGAGCTACGCCGAGAACGTCCTCGGGGTGCTCCCGGGTCGAGGCGACCTGAAGGACGAGTACATCGTGATCGGCGGACATCTCGATCACCTCGGCATGGGCGAATTCGGCTCCCGAAGGGGCTCCGGCAATCTCCACCCCGGCGCCGACGACAACGCCTCGGGCGCGGCGGCCCTGATGATGCTGGGCGAGAGCCTCCGAGCCGCCTACGACGAACTCCCCGAGGACATGCCCCTCCGATCGATCATGTTCGCGGCGTTCGACGCCGAGGAGAGCGGCCTCAACGGTTCCCGGTACTACGTCGACAACCCCCCGCACGAGATCGACGACGTCGCCCTGATGATCAATTTCGACATGATCGGGCGGGTCAACGAGCAGGGCCTGAGCGTCACCGGGGTGGACACCGGCGAAGGCATGCGTGAATGGGCCCAGCCGTTCTTCGACGACTGCGGCATGGAGATCGTGCTCAAGGAGGGGATGCGCGGTGGTGGCAGCGACCACGCGAGTTTCTACCGCAAGGGGATCCCGATCCTCTTCGCGATCTGTGCGGACTTCCACGACGACTACCACACGCCCGACGACACGCCGGATCAGATCTACCGGACCGCCGGCGTCAAGACCGTCAAGCTCTTCCACGAACTCGCCCTCGACGCCGCGAAGCGTCCCGAGAAGTTCGCCTTCGGCACCAGCGATTCGGATTCCGGCTCCGCCCGGGCCCCCGGCCCCGCCCGCCCTCGAGCGCTCCGCGTGCGACTGGGAATCCGATCACGACAGCTGGCCGATGACGCCGGCCTCGAAGTCGTGAACGTCACCGCCGATTCGACCGCCGACAAGGGCGGGATCCAGGCCGGCGACATCATCAAGAAGTGGGACAAGAACCCGATGAAGTCGCGGGCCGAACTCGTGAGCCGACTGGCCGAATTGAGCCCCGGCGACGAGGTGCAGGTGCTGATCGAACGCGACGGCGAGGAACGAATCGTGTTCCTGAAGATGCTCGCACCCGAGTGATTCGACACGACCGACCGTGAACGTCGACGCCGCCGTCCTTCGGGACGGCGGCGTTTCACGTCAGGAGCCCGACCGCTCATCCCCTTCGCTTCGCTCCCGGGCGTTCCCCGGGGGAAACGATGCCGCGGTTCGCGCGATCGCCTCGCCGCCGAACCGATCGCGGATCGCGTCGGTCGCGGCATCGAGTCGGCGGGAGCGCGACTCCTCCTCGTCGATGCCCGTGAAGAGTCCGGGATCGTCGTCCTCGAATCGCTCCGCCGACATGCCGATGAGCCGGACCGGGCGGAACGACCAGGCGCGAAACAACGTCCGAGCGGTCTCCCAGAGCAGGTCGGTCCGGTCCGTGGCGCGGTCGAGCGTCGCGGACCTGGTGTTGGTCACGAAGGCGCCGTCGCGGATCTTCACGACCACCGACCTGGCCCGGCGTCCGCGGCGACGAAGCCGCGTTCCGACCCGCTCGACGTGTCGAAGCAGCACCGCCTCGACCTCCGAGGGATCTCCGAGGTCGACCCCGAAGGTCTGTTCGTGCCCGATCGACTTCGCGGTCCGGTCGCCGACCACCGGGCGATCGTCGACACCGTGTGCAAGCGTGTGGAACCGGGCCGCCGCGTCACCGAAGGTCGCCGCGAGGGACTCGGGCGACCATCGCTGCAGATCCTCGAACCGACGAATGCCCCGGGCTTCGAACCGCGCCCTGCTCTTCGGCCCGATCCCCCACATCCGTTCGATCGGCAGTGATGCGAGCCGCGCCGCGACGCCCTCCGCCTCGAACACCGTGAGCCCGTCCGGTTTCTCGAGATCGGACGCGATCTTCGCGACGAACTTGCACGGCGCGACGCCGACGCTCGCGGTGAGCCCCAGTTCGCCCTTGATCGTCTGCTTGAGTCCTCTCGCGATCACCGGCCCCGCACCGAGCAGCCGCCTCGATCCCGTGACGTCGATGAACGCTTCGTCGATCGACAACGGCTCCACCATCGGCGAGGCGGTCTCGAGGATCTCCATGATCCGGGATGAATCCGCCTCGTATCGCTCGAACGACGGCTTGACCACCACCGCTTCGGGGCATCGTCGAAGGGCTTCGGCCATCGGCATCGCCGACCGGCACCCCGAGCGGCGTGCTTCGTAACTCGCGGCGGCGACCACCCCGCGACCACCCCGTCCCCCCACCAGGACCGGACGTCCCCGCAACGCAGGATCGTCGCGCTGCTCGACCGACGCGAAGAACGCGTCCATGTCGAGGTGGAGGATGGTTCGTTCGGCTGGCACCACGGGATCGTACGAGCGATCGCCACCACGCCGCGGCTCCCGGAAGATTCCTCCACCCATCAGGGTGGGGCCGGCTTCAATTCACGGGTGCCGGGTCGATCACCGGGTTCACGTGGATCCGCCCGAGTTTCGCGGCGTCGTCCGCCGTGATCTCACCGAGGGTCTCGAGCTGCTTCACGAGATCTCCCCAGCGATCCGCGGTCATCCAGCCGAGACCGTGCGCCGCGGTGTCCGCGGACCGGACGAAGGCGGGGAGCTTCGCTGCAGCGAGCCGGAGGACGTTCGACTTCAGATCCGGGTTGAGCTTCGAGATCACATCGTTGATCGGATCGGGATCGGTGAGGTAGGAAGCCCACCCCTGCCGGACCGCTTCGACGAAACGAGCGACCATCTCGGGTTCCGCCTCCAGCAACCCGTCGTTGACCGCGAGGACGCCGTCATACGGGTTGTATCCGGTCTCGCCGACCACGAACACCCTGGTCATCAGGCCGTCGACCTCGAGCTGGACCGGCTCCGCGGTCGCGAAGCACTGCATGCTCTCGGCCTTGCCGTCGACGAAGAGGGCCGTCGAACCGGCGTAGGGAATGAACGAGAGTTTCGAGCCGTCGTAGATGCTGTTCAACCACCGAATGAACACCAGACCGTCCTGGGCCATGATCGTGGCGTCGCTCTCCCAGAGCTCCTGCAATGACTGGTACGGGGATTCACGCTTCACCAGGAGTGATCGCGGCGAGATCTGGAAGCTCGCGAACACCCCCGTCGCACGTCCGCCACGCGCTCGAATGGTGATGAGCTGCGGCGCCGACACCACCGCGAAGTCGACGTTCCCGCTGGCCACCAGCTGGGGCGCCGGCACGTCCGCGCCGCCCTTGATCAGTTCCACGTCGAAACCCGCCTGCTCGAAGATCCCGCGTTCCTTCGCGGCGTAGAAACCACCGAACTCCGGTTCCGGGAACCAGTTCAGCTGGACGGTGACGCGTCGCGCACCGTCGGAATCGGTCGGCGATCCGGATCCGCCGCACCCGACGAGCATCGTCGCCAGCAAGGCGAGCCAGGGAAGACCCGTCGCGAAGCGTCTTCGATTCGGGGGATTGAGGTTCATGGGTGCTGCTCCGGAAGGGAATCTGGTTGAGGGAGTATCGCCGACCGGGCGGATCACTGCGCGGAGGCATGCCAGCGACGCAGGAGGATCCATCCACCGAGATTCACCAGCCCGAACAGCAGGAAGCCGAGGGCCGACGCCATTCCGATCGCGGCGAAGACCGTCGAGGTCTGGTTCTGCTTCAGCGCACTGGTGATGATCGCACCGAGGGGAGCGCGGTCACCACCGTAGGCACCGACGAACTCACCGACGATCGCACCGATCACCGCGAGCCCCGCCGCGATCCGGAGTCCGGTGATGACGCTCGGAATCGACCAGGGAAGCCCGAGCTTCCACCAGGTCCTGATCCTGCCCACCCGCTGGATCCGGAACATCTCCGCGAGCCCGGCGTCCACCGACTGCAGTCCGTCGAGGGTTCCGGCGATCACCGGGAAGATCGACACGATGCAGGCCGCCACGATGACGCTCGGAAGCCCGATGCCGAACCAGATCACCAGCATGGGCGCGATCGCCACCAACGGCACCATCTGCAGCAGGAGGGTCAGCGGATAGATGCCGCGACGGGCGAGTGGCACCAGCGAGAGAAGACTCCCCGCCACCACGCCGAGCACGGCGCTCGCGCCGAATCCGGCAAGCGTTGCGGTCGCGGTGCG
>JAACEA010000299.1 GCA_009936695.1 Planctomycetia bacterium | reverse complement strand
TGCGGATCGAAGCGGCGACTGTCGACGCGGAAGGCTTCGGCGGACCCGATCGCGGTCGTCCGCCCCTCCTCGAATCGAATCGCCGGCGGAAGCGTCGCCGGGTCGCGACCGGACCGCGGCGCGATGAAGTCGTCACCCTGCTGGAACGGGTGCATTTCGGTTGGTCCGGCCGTCGCGACGCCGGGGGTTCGTCCAGTCGATCCCGGATCCGACGAGCAAGCGGCCATCAGGCCGACCAGGATCGTGCTGGCGAACGCGGCGGGGTGGACCCGGAGGGAACGGTGTGTCATGACGGCGGTCTCCTCGACTCCGATGCGGAGCCATGCCCATGGTAGTGCGGGCCGCCTTGGATTCCGGCAGATCGCCTCGGATCGCCTGCTCGACGATCCGGTCAGGCGTTTTCCCGACGGGCTTCCAGTTCGAGATCGCGGAGCCGCGCTCCGAGCAGCCCGCCGGCCGCCCACGCAAGCACCGCATTCAGGATGATCGCGCCGAGCAACGCCCAGGCCCCGATCTGGCCTTCGACGGGAATGAGCGTGCTCCCCTCCAGCAGGAACAGCCCGATCGCGAGTCCGAAGACGTCGATCATCGCCCACTGGGACGCGATCCTGGTGCGGAGCATGGCGATCCGGAATCGAGCCGGTGATCGCCCGAGCATCCACGTGCCGGCGAGGACCAGCAGCCGTACCGTCGGCATGACCACGAGACCGCCGGCGACCACGAAGGCGAACAGGAACTGCTCCGTCTTCCACAACGTCGCGATCGTCCCGAGGATGCTGTACGAGTTGTCGGTCAGATACCAGGCGGTGATCTTCAGGAACGGGAGTTCGATCGCGATCCCGAGACTCAGAAACGAACCGAGTAGCAGGACCGGCACCGCGAATCGACGCCATCCCGATCCGAGCGAGGGGCGGGGCCGTCGGTCCGTCGGGAGCTCCGGCGGCGCTTCGGCCCGCTCGTGCAGATAGGCCATCACCTCCCCCGTGGTCATCGCGAGCAGGATCGCACCCATGAAGAGGTAGAGCCCCGGCTTGACGTCGGTGACGAAGAGACTTCCCTGCTCGTGCGCGAGCACGATGAGCACCAGGGCCACGAAGACATCCAGCAGCGACCATCGCCCGAGCGAGCCCAGGATCTTCAGACCTCGCCCGCGCGCGGTGGCACGGAGTGGGTAGAACCACAGGGTGAAGAGTGACAGCACCTTCACGAATGGAAAGACGAGGGAGAAGCCGGCGATCAGGATCGCCACCCAGTAGAGCTTCAGGGTCGTCCACATCAGACTGACGGTGTGCGGAATGCTGTACGCCTCGGGCGCCGCCGGGAAGATCTTGATCTCCAGGAACGGCACCTTCAGGGCGACGATGTTCATCGTGAACGACGCCACCAGACAGGCCGGGATCGCCCAGACCGCGACGGACCGGTCGAACTTGAACGCGAGCGGCGCATGCGGCTCCGGCGCGCGGGCGGCCCGGATCGCCGACTTGTCCTTGATCTCAAGGTTCATCCTGCAGGGATCGGTCCGGGGCCTCCGCGACCCGCAGAAAACATCGCCCTCGGCCCTCTCGACCCGTCTCGCCGGCAATGCGGCAGCCAAAATCACACATGCCCCGCCGTTGAAGGCGAGGCATGTGCATTCCCTTTGCCCGATCTTCGCCGCGAGGCGAGCACGGGCTCCCTTTTCCCAGATTCTCCAGTCACCGGACACAGAACCGGCCGACCGGAGAGGCAGCGTCCGAACCGAAGTTCGAACGTCCCTCTGCCCCATCTGGATACGCCTGAGGATACGGGATTGTTCCCCCTCCTGATTCAGTATTGCCTGAAATCATCATGAATCTCCTCGCGCGACCGATGCAGCGTCCGAAAACATGGCTTTCGTCGCTCCGGGTCGGCCGAGAAGCCGCCCTCCTACTCGAGGGAGTCGCGTTGCCATGCAAGCTCGATGAGCACCGCGCCGTGATCGGATGGGAAGGACCGGTCGACGATCGGAATCGCATCCTCCTCCCAGATCAGCGGATACACGATCCCGCCGATCGGCCGCAACGACCAGGCCTTCGTTCGACCGCCATCCGCCTCGCCGCCGGGGGTGTCGGGACGACCTTCGCCGCTCGGCTCATGGACATAGAGGCGATCGATCCGCTCGAATCCCTGGGCCTTGCCGCCGCTGGTCCGAAACATGGGCGACCAGGTGATCCCGGGTCGCTGGACGGGATTGGGGTGGACGGTTCGAAACGTGTCGATGAAGCCCGCGTCGGCCATCGCCACACTCACCGGAAGATCGAGGTCCCGCCGGCGCTTGAAGACCCGCGTGGTGTCGAGCGTCCAGTCGAGGTGCGAGGGTGTGTTGAAGTCGCCACCGACCAGCACCGGAATCGTGGCTTCGAGATGACCCAGTCCGTCGAGCCGCGTCACGATGCGCTCCGCCTGCGGAAGCCGACTGGAACGGACGAACTCGGATTCGAGGAGATCGGCGTCGCTCATGTCGGGCTCGTCGCGCAGCCGTCGCGTGATGTAGTCCCGATAGTCGAGCCAGATGCTCCAGGCGATGAACTCGCGCGATCGGTCGTCGATCAGCCTCGCCCCGACCGCGTGCCATGGTTCGTGGGTGAATCGCTCCGCGATCTCGTACCGGGTGAGCACGCACAGATGCGGACTCTCCCCCTGCCACTGGTTCCAGCCGAGTTCACCGGCGAGCCAGGTGCCGAGCAACGGACGATCCCCGTGACGTACGCCGAGATGGAGGAGGACGTCCGCGAGCAGTACGAGGAGCTGCGCGAGGA
>JAACEA010000298.1 GCA_009936695.1 Planctomycetia bacterium | reverse complement strand
GTAGGCCCAGCCTGAGTTCCGATCGGAGATCTTCTTCAGGTGGACCTTGAGCAGGCTGCCGCCACCGAGGATGAACGCGACCGCGGCGATGATGCCGAACCAGGTCGTCGCCTCCTCGCCCCAGGAACGGGCCCCGGGGAGGAAGTTCGAGACGATCAGGACGACGCCGACGATGGCCGTGATCCACAATGGAACGATTCGTTTCACGTGTAGCTCCTCAGGCGCTCAGGACCGAGTCCTTGAACCAGGCGAGCGCTCCGGCGAGCGACTCGTTCTCGGTGACGACGGCGACGGTGGCGAGAAGACAGCCGATGACGAGGACGGCGGCCACGATGAGTTTTCCGACATCCTGTCCCTTGAGACTTCCCAGCTGATCGGGCTGCCCGGAGAGATAGGCGCTCGCGGCGAAGAACTCCTCGCCGATGAGCGTGTAGTCGCAGGCCGCGACGAAGAACGGAAGCTGGCTGGGCATCGCGGTACCCGCGATCTGGATCGCGCCGACCGAGTTGCCGGTCTCCGCGAGGATCAGGCTTTCCGCGTAGAAGCAGCCCATGTAGAAACAGGCCGCCGGCTTCTCGCGAACGATCAGTCCCGAGACGTAGGCGGTGTATCCGAACTGCTCATCCGTCACGTAGTAGATGAGGTCCGGGTTGTAGGCGTCGGTCCGGCCCGCCGTGAGGTAAGACGAATGCACGGTCTCACGAGCGGCGCTCATGACCAGCGATCGACTGACGGGCACTTCGATCTTCGCGTCGTATTCGGCCGCGGTCTTCGCGACCCGACCGAGCACCGTGACGCCGGCGACGGTCTGAAGGTCGTCCATGTCCTGGATGCCCGGGACATAGAGGATGGGTCGTCCCATCTCCGTCGCCCGGCCCACCGCTTCGTCGACCGCGGAGAGGCCCGCGATCTTCCGGATGGTCATCGGCCGACCGCTTCGGGCCCAGAAGATGAAGAAGAGCACCGCACCGCAGAGCAGAACCAGGATCACCAGCAACGGGAGTCGCTTCACGTCGACGAAGCTCGCCACGGGCAGGACCATGCCGGTCATCGCGGAAGCGACGCTCTTCTCGACCGATCCATCCGCGTTCTTCACCACCGTGTAGACGATGAACTGGTATTCGTCCGACACCGAGAGCTGGCCGACCAGGAGTCGGTCGTCATCCGCGGACACCGTGTCGACCAGCACCCAGAATCGACCGTTCGGTCCGGTCTCCGCCGGGGTCACGTCGCCCTGATCGCCGATGACCGCCTCGCGGGCGACCGCCCGCGCCTGGACCGCGGCGTCTTCGGGCGCGATCCCCTCCACGTCCACCAGTCGTCGATATTCGTTCTCGTAGGCCTGCGATCGGAGCGATTCAAGCGCGGCGGCGCGTTCGTTCGCCCCCCGGCTGCTCGCCTCGGACACCGACTCGGTTCGCCAGACCTGGAAGCCTTCGAGTCCTTCGACGTCGGCCGGGATCTTCCAGGTGACCAGCGCCGAACCGCCGCCGTCCGCCGGAAGATCCGTCGCCTCGACATCGGTCGGCGCGGGTGGCGCGGCGAAGGCCGCGGTCGCCATCAACAGCAGCGACAGCACCGCCGTCAGGGCGGACAGGGGTGTCGAACGAGGCAGCGATGGTGGTCTCTTCATGCGTCAGCCCTCGATGAGTTCGACGTTGGCACGGGGGACGACCGCCGTGTCACCGCCTGGGAAGCGGACCTCGAGCACGCGGGCCCGCGAGCCCGAGCCGAGGACCGCGGGCTCGGCCGGCAGCGCCGACACCTCGCCCAGAAGTCCGAAGTAGGGATCGCGGATCACGCGAACCGTGGTGCCGAGTTCGAGCAGGCCGGCCTCGCGGGCCAGCGTCGGATCGATCTCGTTCTCGTTCTCACCCGCTTCGAGCGGGACGAGGATCTCCGGTCGCATCACGCCGGCGCGGATCTGCGTCGCGCCGTTCACGCTGGCCACCCGGCCGGCACGCTCCGCGAGCAATCGCCAGGTGCGAGCCGCCATCGCGATGTCGCCGAATCCTTCGGTGACGATCACCGTGATGCCGATGGTCTCGCTGCCGGTGATCGCGACCCCGAGGTCGCGGCCGAGGAGTTG
This sequence comes from Planctomycetia bacterium, assembly GCA_009936695.1. Taxonomy (GTDB): domain Bacteria; phylum Planctomycetota; class Phycisphaerae; order Phycisphaerales; family SM1A02; genus UBA12014. The sequence continues at coordinate 4,879 of JAACEA010000298.1, read as the reverse complement.
CTTGAGATCCTGATCGTCGAGTCCGCCGGAGACCACCGCGGCGGCGCCGACCTCGATCGCCTTCCGCAGGGCGGCGGCGGTCATCCGCGCACCGCCGAGAATCACCGCCCCCTTCATGTCCGCGGTGATCGCGTCCGCGTCGAGCGTCTCGCCGTGATCGCTGCAGGCGACCTGGATGACCCCTTCGGTCTCGCCGCCGATCCCGAAGATGCCCTGCACGAACATCACGTCGTTCTCGATGATGCAGCCTTCCTTCGGAAGGACCTCGACGACCGTGCCGGAGAGATAGGCCCGGACCTGCACGGGAATCGCGGCGCCGCGGATCATCACCTGACCGGTGACCGAAGAGACCTGCTCCAGCGTCCCGTCCGCATCGGAGGTGACTTCGGTCTTGAAGGCGCCGAAGATCCCCTTGCTGCGGGCGATCGGCTCGCCCGCCTTCACCGGTTCGCCGATCTCCTTCAGCATCAGGCCCGCGACGTCGCCGGCGGAACAGCTGAGGCGGTTCGCCATGTTCATCGGGGTGATGTCGCCGTCCATGAAGGTCTCGGCGACCACGTCGTTCGCTTTCACCACGTCACCGACCGCCACCTTCACCTCGCCGGGGATCGGCAGAAGCCGACGCGTGCGATGCGTGGTGCGGGCGGAAACCTTGAGTCCTGGGGTGTAGGCCTTGGCCATGGTTCGTTCACGCGCCGTTCGGCGCAAGCTCCAGATCGTCGTACATGCCGGACGCCTCGACCACGCGGGTCACCGCCCGTCGTCGCTCCATCGGGTCCTCGGGAAGCTGCAGGGCCCGGCCCCGGGCGTCGAGGATGATCCCCGCCGCCCCGCCGCGAACGTTGCGGGTGACGGACTTGCCCGGGCCGTTGCCGAGATCGAATCCGCGGGCGGGCGTGACCTCGACGTCCGCGGTCGCTCCCATCGCGAGCGGCACCATCGCGAGATCGCCGAAGGCGAGCGCCCCGTCGGCCGTCGTGCCCCCGGTGATCTTGTAGGAGAAGCACGGCTTGCCGAGCTTCCCCTGGCCCTTGGCGGCCACGCAGGTTCCGAGGATCACCAGGCAGTCCCGCTCGAAGACCTCCATCGCGGCCTTCTCGTGGACGGAACTCAGGACGCCGAGGTGCGGCATCATGAAGATCGAGTCCTTCGCCAGCGTGGTGAAACCTTCGGGTTCGAACGCGTCGATCAGCATCATCGCGGTCTGCTGCATCCGCGGAGCGTGACTGAGGACGCCGCCGGATGCGACGAGCAGATCGAGCGTCATGCCGTCGACGATGCTCGAACCACCGACTTCCTGGCTGAACACGTCGCCCACCGTCCGCTGCTGCTGGACGCCCTTGAGCGTCGTCGCGAATTCCTTGTGCTGCTGGTAGGCGAGGCGAAGCGCCTCGCGGGCCACCGCCTGCTCGAAGACCAGCGCTTCGCCGGACTGCGGGATCGTGGTCGGCCGGATCATCTTGTTCTTGACGCGGTTCCGGAGCTCCCGCTCCTCCATGTCGAGATGCACCCAGCGGAGGACGTCGTCCATCCCCGCTTCGGCGCAGACGTTCGAGATGGAGTAGCTCATTCCGAGGTTGGCGCTCACCGTGCGGTTGAAGGTGCCGTCGAAGACGCTGAACACGTCCGTCGTCGCACCACCGATGTCCACGCCGACCGCGTTGATCCCCTGGGTCCGGGCGATGGTCTGGAGGATGTCCCCCACCGCACCCGGCGTCGGCATGATCGGAGCGTCGGTCCACTCGATCAGCTTGTCGTAGCCGGGCGCGTGGGCCATGACGTGTTCGAGGAAGACGTCGTGGATGCAGTCGCGAGCGGGCCCGAGGTTCTCCTGCTCGAGCGTCGGGCGGAGGTTCTCCACGACCGAGAGGTCGAATCCGCCGGTCGCGTCGTCCTGCGTGGTGAAGACGCGTTCGATCTCGTCCTGCGCCGCGGCGTTGCCCGCGAAGATGATCGGCAGCTGGTACGCGCTGCCGAATCGGGGGCGGGGCTTCGCGGGCGCCACCAGTTCGGCGAGCTGGACGACCTGGGTCGAGTTGCCGCCGTCGGTGCCACCCGAGAGCAGGACCATGTCCGGACGAAGTTCGCGGATCCGCTGGATCTGCTCGTGGGGACGACGCTTGTCGTTGCTGGCGATCACGTCCATCACGATCGCACCGGCGCCGAGGGCGGCCCGCTTCGCGCTGGCCGCGGTCATCTCACGGACCACGCCGGCGACCATCATCTGCAGGCCGCCGCCCGCGGACGACGTGGAGATGTAGATGTCGCAGCCGTCCTTCTCGTCGATCGACGCCCGACGGATGATCGTCCCGTCGTCCGCGATCAACCGGCGGCCGGACAGCTCCTGGAGTTCGGTGACCGAGTTCACCACCCCCACCGTGACGTCCGCGAAGGGTTCTTCGACGGTCGTGGGCGCCTCGCCGCGGAAGGTCTGGCGGTACACGCCGTCGACCTCCTCGATCATGATCGCCTTGGTGGTGGTCGAGCCGCAGTCGGTGGCGACGATGACCTTGATTCGGTCGGGGTCGAGGGCTGGAACGTCAGGGTCGGCGTGCATGCGTCGTCCGGGATCGTCTGGGGGCTGGATCGGGCGGGAAAGCCAGGGAGCCGATGGCTTCCGGAGCTTCTTCGGGATTCTGAGGAAGGTACCCGATTCAGGCCGCGCTCCGTGGATTCAGTGGTGATCCGGGGGCGTATCGACGGGGTTGGAATCGTCCTCGGACGCCGAAGCGCCCGTGGCCTCCCCTCCGGAGGTCGCCGACTCGTCCGCCGGGGCGGAGGCATCCGCCGTCTCGGCGTCCACCCGCTCGGCCTCGACGTCCTCGATGAGGCGAGCCAGGTACTCGACCGATCCCCGCCGCTCCAGGAAGTTCGCGAACGTCTCCCAGCTCCCGGGCTCGATCAGCACGGTTCCGAAGGGCTGGAAGAAGTGGAGGGCCTGGGCGCCCAGGTAGTTCAGCGGCCTCGACATCTCGAGCAGCATCACCGCGGGCACGGTCATGCGACGGCGGACCACCTCGCGACAGACCTTCTCCGCGGCCGCCGCCTCGCGTTCCGTCGGCTCGAAATCCGCCGCGTCCTCGATCGCGAAGGCGTGCCTGATTCGATCCTTGATCGATTTCCGTTCGCTCACGCGGCCCCCTTCGATCCGGCTCGCCGATCCGCGATCTCGATCGGCACCCCCGCATCGCGCTTCGCGACCGCCACGCTCATCAGCATGTCCATCGCCTGTTCAGGCTCGCGTCCCCAGTAGAGATCCAACCCCGCACCGGCCCGCAGTCGGGATTCGACCCGCCGTGCGGAGAGCCAGCCTCCGTCGGGATCGATGACGACCCGGCGGACGTCCTTCCACCTGACCGATCGGCGCCGCAGCGGAAAGCCGGCCTCGAAGTCATCGTCGTCGAATCGATAACTCGTCGGCAGGAACCAGCGGTTCAACGTCGCGAGCAGCAGTGCGGCACCCGTCGCGGCCCAGAGCACGTCGCCCCCGATCATGCCGGCCAGCACGGACAGGGCGGCGATGAAGATCAGGAGGATCACGGTTCGAAGCGGACGTTCGGCCGCAGGCCAGGCCGTCCAACCGACGGCGTCCGACCCGTGTGCGACGGGTGAATCGGAATCGGTCTCGTGCGGCGTGGAGGACATGTTTCGACGGTACGCGAAGATCCGGGCTCGCGTCGAGCCTCCCTCCCCGGCTACCCTGAAGGAGGTCGTGCGGATCCAGCGATGCGACCTTTCGAATTCCGCCCGGAGGCCGACTCATGACCGACCACGCGACCGCATCCGAATCCCACCACGCGGCGTCGAATCCCGACACGCCCGCGGAGCCGGACGGATTCGAGCGAGACGGATCGGTGAGCAGCCCGCTCCACCTTCTGGAATGGGCGGCCCGGCACCGGGACGACTTCAAGCCGCCGGTCGGCAACAAGTACCTCTACAGCGGCCGGGATTTCTTCGCGATGGTGATCGGCGGGCCCAACGCCCGCAACGACTTCCACAAGGTCGACAGCGAGGAATTCTTCATCCAGATCAAGGGCGACATCGTCGTCAAGACGTGGGAGGACGGGAAGATCGTCGACCACCTCGTCCGGGAGGGCGAGACCTTCTTCATCCCCGCGAACGTCCCGCACGCCCCCTGCCGCCCCGCCGACACGCTCGGTCTGGTCGTCGAACGACGTCGCCCCGAAGGCGAGATCGAGCACCAGATCTTCTACTGCGAGAACTGCGGCCATCTCGTCCACGACCAGGCGTTCGACTGCAAGGACATCGTGGTCCACTTCCGCGACGCGATGGAGGCGTTCTGGGCCGACGATTCCCGAAACCAGTGCGGGAACTGCGGAACACGGGTCACCAAGCCGGGGCCGTACGTGATTCCCGATGGGATCGGATGAGATGGAAGACGCACATGCCCACGGATCATCACGCGTTGCTCATGGCACTAACGATGACCTTTGAAAGTTCCATCGAACCCGCCCGAAACACCTCGAGATGGCTCCCCGGGATCTCCCGCACGGTCACCGATCGAGCCACCTCCGTCCACCCAAGCGTCAGATCGTCGCGTTCCGTCTCTCGAATGTCATCTCGAGAGCGGACCAGGGTCAGATCCGTATCGAGCGGGCGGGGCAAGTAGGCACGCCATGCGGCGAAACTGCCTGCGATCACCCTTCGGAGCGACGTGATTCGTCGGCCATCCTTCCCCGTCATGATGGCGGCCATCGCGTCCGGAAGGACATCTGCAAGACGAACGCGAAGTTCCGCTCGGGTGACTATCTTTCGCCTCGCCCACTTACGCTTCCGAGGAAGATGGGATATCGGTGCATCGATGACCACCAGCTTTGGCTCCACTCCGAGCTCCCTGAGATTTCGAGCAACCTCGAAG
>JAACEA010000297.1 GCA_009936695.1 Planctomycetia bacterium | reverse complement strand
GGTGCGATCGCCTGCGGCGACTGGTGCCTCGGCGGACGCATCGAGCACGCGTTCCAGAGCGGTGCGGCGGCCGCGGGCAGCCTGCTTCGAGATCCGACGTTCGCCTCACCCCGATCGAACGACGCCCCCGAGCACGGCCTGTTCGCGGAAATCTCGGAATGAGTCGCTCGCCACTCCCACGACGAACCTGCGAATGCTGCGGACGGACCTTCGCCTGGCGTCGAAAATGGGCACGCGACTGGGAGAACGTCCGGTACTGCTCCGATCGCTGCCGTCGCTCGGGAACGGGCCCGTCCGATCACCGACTCGAGACGCGCATCCTCGAACGACTCAACGCCCGTTCAAGCGGAAGCACGGCATGTCCATCGGAGATCGCACGAGCCGTCGATCCCGCCGCCTGGCGGGAACACCTGGAACCCGTTCGACGCGCCGCTCGACGGCTCGTCGCGTCCGGCCGGCTCGAGATTCTGCAGAACGGACGCCCCGTCGATCCGGACACCGCGCGGGGCCCGATCCAACTCCGACTCGTCCGCGATCGATGAATCCGACCGAAGGCAGGATTCGAAGTTCGGTTGAGAACGCCATCGATGGGGTGGCGGGCCGCGCGACATCGCGATGACATCGAACGGAGATCCAGACATGATCCACGACGCCCGAACCTGCCGCGAGATCGATTCCACCACGGACCGCGAGGAAAGACACACCCCCGCTTTCGATCAACCCAGGATCGAGGCCGCCGTCCGGGAGATCCTCCACGCGATCGGTGAGGATCCGGACCGCGAAGGGCTGATGGACACGCCGCAGCGCGTCGCGAGGGCGTACGGCGAGATGTTCGGGGGACTCGACGAATCCCCCGCCGCACACCTCGCCCGGCAGTTTCCGCAGGAGGGAAGTGACCCGGTGATGGTCACGGACATTCCCTTCACGAGCATGTGCGAGCACCACCTGCTCCCCTTCACCGGCGTCGCACACATCGCGTATCAGCCACAACACGGGCGGGTGGTCGGGCTCTCGAAGCTCGCCCGAACCGTCCAGATCCTCGCCCGGCGGCCGCAGCAGCAGGAGCGGCTCACCCAGCAGATCCGAGCGGCGATCGAGGAGCATCTCGACCCCGCCGGAGTCCTCGTCATGCTCGAAGCGACGCACTCCTGCATGCAGATCCGGGGGGCGAAGGCCCATGGCGCCGCCATGAAGACCCGCTCCGTCGGAGGCCGCTGGGAACGCGATGCCGCGACACGCCGCGAGATTCAGGAGATGATGGTCGGAAAGTGATTCCGACCCTCTCTCCGGATCGAACATGTCCTCGGACGCCCCCATCCTGATCATCGGCGCCGGCCTCGCCGGTCTCGCCGCCGGACGCGAGCTCGACCGGCGGGGAGATCCGTTCCGCATCCTCGAAGCTTCGGCTCGGGTCGGTGGCCGCCTCGGTTCGACGGTCGTCGACGGCATCGTCTGCGACCTCGGTTTCCAGGTGTCGATGTCCAACTACCGCTCGCTCGAAGCACTGGTGCCTCGAACGTCGCTTCCCCGACGCCCGTTCATTCCGGGGGCGATCGTCTGGACGGGCACGGATCGGATCCGGGTGGTCGACCCGCGCCGCGCCCCGCTCGGCGCCTTCCAGGCGGTCTTCCGTGGGTTGGCGGGATGGCGGGACCTCCGAGCCGCGGCGCGGTGCCGCCGAGCCGCCGCCCGCGCGACCTCCGGTGTCGATCCGACCGGCACGGCCGATCGGTTCATCCGGGACGTGGGTTTCAGTGAACGGTTCCGCGAGTCCTTCCTCCGTCCGTTCTTCGGCGGGGTCTTTCTCGACGAATCGCTGTCGGTCTCGGCGGGGCGATTTCTCAGGACCCTGGATCGGTTCTCGAGCGGCAACGCGGAACTCCCACGCGGAGGCATGCAGGCGATCGCCGATGCGATGGCCGAACCGATCCTCGATCGGATCGATTTCGGTCGCAGCGTCATGGCCGTCGATGCGAACTCGGTGGTACTCGACGACGGCGAACGCCTCGAGGCCGGTGGTGTCATTCTCGCGGCGGATCAGGACGCCACGGACCGTCTCCTTGGTGACGATCCCCACGTCGCTTCGGAGGGCGAGACCGCTTCACGCTGGTCTTCGACCGTCGCCGTTCACTTCGAGACACCCGAAGCGACGATCCGTGAACCGATCATCGTCCTGAACGGAAGCGGAACCGGCGAGGTGAACCTCGTCGCCAGTTCGACCGCGGTGACCGCCGGCGTCGCACCGAAAGGTCGACACAGCCTCACCGTGAGCCTCCGACCGGGCGGGCCCACCGATCCCGATCAAGCCGGCCTCGAACGGATCGCCCGCGAGGCGGCTTCGATGCTCGACGTGGAAAGCCGGAACTGGCGACACCTCGCGACGACCGCGATCCGCCGGGCGCTTCCGGTCGGACCACCCCCCGCCTCACCACCACCGACGCCCGACCGGGTGGAGATCGCCGGCGACTGGCTTGGCGACCCGTCCATCGACGCCGCGGTGCGCAGCGGAATCGACGCCGTGAACCGCATGGCCGAATCAACACCCACGGGAATCCGATCATGACCTCGAGTCGACGGACCATCGCATGGCTTCGCGGCGATCTCCGCCTCGACGACAACCCCGCCCTGGCCGAGGCCCATGCACGGGGCACGGATGGATGCACCGCGGTGTATCTCCTCGACGACGCCTTCTGGTCGAAGTATCACTGGGGCCCGGCCCGACGCGGGATGAGCCTTCGGGCGGTCGCGGCCATGCGGCCGAGACTCGCCGACGCCGGGATCGATCTGCGCATCCTGACCACCGCCACGAGATCCGCGGAAGACGTGATCGCCGACGCCTGCCGCGCGTCCGGCGCGACCGAAGTCCACGCGAACCGGGAGTTCGGCGTGAACGAACATCGTCGCGACGAGGTGGTCGCGAATCGACTCGCCGAGGCGAACGTCGATTTCCGCCGTCATCACGATCAGACCATCCTGCCGGTCGAAGAGATTCGCTCCGGCGCCGGGACCCCCTACACCGTCTTCACACCGTTCAAGAAGAAGTGGCTCAAGCTTCTCGAAACGTCGGGGGCTCCCGTCCCGATCGAACCCCCCGGGCCGCCGGTCTCGCCGACGACCGACGCACGCTTCGTCGATGAGATCGATCTCGATGCCGCGCTTCGCGACGTGCCCGAATCGGCGTTCGAGGCCGGCGAAGCAGAACCACGCCGACGGCTCGAGGCGTTTCTCGATGGCCCCGTGGAACGCTATCACGACGACCGCGACCCACCGTCGCTCGACGGGACCAGCACGCTTTCCCCGTGGCTCGCCTGCGGCTCGATCTCGCCGCGACGGATTCTCCGGATGCTGACGGATCGCTTCGGAGAGCATCCAGCGTCCTGGCAGGAGGGACCGGCGACGTGGTTGAGCGAGTTGATCTGGCGCGAGTTCTACCGCCACGTGATGGACGGCATCCCCAAACTCTCCATGGACCGGCCGCTCCACGGCTGGACCGACCGCGTCGAATGGCGGGAGGACGAGGCCGGATTCACCGCATGGTGCGACGGACGAACCGGGGTCGCGATCGTCGACGCCGGCATGCGACAGATGGCGGCGACGGGATGGATGCACAATCGCGTCCGCATGATCACCGCGACGTTTCTGGCGAAGCACCTCCTGATCG
>JAACEA010000296.1 GCA_009936695.1 Planctomycetia bacterium | reverse complement strand
TCTGGCTCGTCGAGGGGATCGCCGGGAGTTTCGAACCTCGCGTGGTGACCGAACGTTTCGGTCCGAGTCGGCCCGAGAACGGTCGGACCGAGGAGTTCCGACGGCAACTCGCGGCAGGTCGAGTGCCGTCGATCGCGTCGATGATCGAAGCTCGGGCGGTGCCCGACGGCGAGTCGTCGCGGGCCGCGTTCTACGACGCCGCCGCGACCCTCTGCAGCTGGCTGGTGCGCCACGAGCCCGCGGGCATGGCCCAGTACTTCGCTCGTCCGAACGCCGTCTCGGCGACGCCGGAAATGGGGCGACACGTCGCCTTCGAGCAGGCCTTCGGTCCGGTGGCGTCGATCCAGCGGCGATGGCTCGAGGCCGAGCGGGCGGCGGCGGGACTGCCGCGGCCCTGAGCCCGCTCGTCTGGAGAGCGCGTGGCGTCCACGTCGGATCCCGCGTCGACCGGTGGTGAACCCACGGCCATTCGACATCGTCACGTCGTTGAGGGCGCCGTCGATCCGGGCTCTGGCGTGGCTCGTTCCCCGGACCCGGTCAGATCGAACTCCAACGGTCGGGTGATCTCAAGGGTGCCGACCCGTCGTCGCTCGTGTGGATCGATGCTCCCGATCGAGGGAGCCGGTGTCGCGTCGAAGGGCTCGGGGATGGGGGCGGGCGCGGGTGACGTGGGCACGGGGACCGCGGAATCCGCCGCGGCGTCGAATTCCCGGGCCAGTCGTCGCAGCACTTCGCCGATCGACTCGGCGGCAGCGCCGATCCCCGGGGTCCCGGTGGCGGGGGTGGTTCGTTCGGCTTCGCCGATGGCGCTTCGCAGGGTTCGTTCGGTGCCGGCGGCGATTTCGACCGCCTCCATCAGGGCGGAGGTCGCCTTCGCGACGGCGGAGAGATCTCCGTGGAAGTCGCGTCGAAGGTCGCTCGCACGGTCGAGGATCTGTCGAAGCTCGACGGTCGTCGTCGCCGCGGTGTTCTCGTCGGTCGAAGGGTCGGTCGTCGTTGCGGTGGTCGCGGGCGCGGCCGCCTGCCTGAGGGTCGCCTCGAGCCGTTCGTTGGCGAGTTCGGCCCGGCGGGTCACTTCGCTTTGCGCGGTGATCAACTCCTCGGCCCGCTTCAACTGGAGCTCGAGCGCCTCCAGCATTCGAACGCCGATCCGGAGTTCATCGCGAATGGCGTCACTCGTCCCGGCCGGCGTGTCCGCGGGACGGTTGGTGGGGGTTCCGGTCAAGTCGATGTTCGGCGTCGGCGAGGTCATGGGGGTCCTGTTCTTCGGGTCGGCTCTGCCGGGATCGTCGATGGGACGAATGGTGGGCGGTCCTTCGATCTCGTTCGTGGGTCGGCCCGGACCGATCGACGACCAGATGTCGCTCATGCCGCCGACGTCCCGTTCGACGGCGGCGGAGGCCTTCACATCTTCGTGACTGACGGGAGATTCGTCCATCGGCATGCTGGTCTCCAACCAACCGACCCCTGTGGAGATCCCGGATCCTCCGGGACGGAATCGAGGCGTAGGCCACGATCTCCTTTCGGGTCGATCGAGGACAAGGCGATCCACGACCCGCTTCTTTCATGTCGGCCGGGAATGACCGAGGTGTCCAGTTATCCCCGGGCCGGCGGTGGCTCGACGTCCAGGGACTTCAGGCTCATACCCTCCACCGCGGCTCGCTGAGCCGCCCGGAGACGGTCGAAGAGGGGGCCGAACTCGATGGATTTCTCGTCGGCGAAGTCGAATCCGATCGAGAGAATCGCCTCCAGGTCGATTCGATCGGCGGGCTTCGCGAGGCTGTAACCGTCCATGGACTCGAGCCGGAGGAGGATTCCGGCTCGTTCAAGCCGGTCCAGAATCGCTCGAATCAGCCGGAGGTCGAGTTTGAGCTCTCGAGAGAGGGTGTCGGGCTCGGAGGCCACCCCGTCCTCGAAACCGGCCGCGACGAGTTGGACCACTCGGATCGCGATCGCGGGTCTAAACTTGACTGAGAAAACAATCGCCAAAATACAAGAAACAAGACAAGTACCAGAAATGCTCCACAGAATGAGGCTATAGGTTGGTAGAAAGACGATATAAAGGAGTTCGTTAAT
>JAACEA010000027.1 GCA_009936695.1 Planctomycetia bacterium | reverse complement strand
TCCGATCAGGACCGCGACGATCGTCACGATCGATGACAGGATCCGCCAGCGGAACTGGCGGTCGGTGCGACCGAGGGGGATGTAGACCCAGCTCGTGGCGACCCCGGTGCACGCCACGAGCCCCGCGGGCGTGAGGGCGAGGAAGAGGGGAATCGACGCCTTCCACTGCGGCCCGAGGAACAAGGGGATCAGATGGTCGGCGCCCGCCATCGCCACGAGCATGAAGGGGCAGAGCAAGAAGATCACGGCTTCCAGACCCCGGCGGTAGAACGCGCGGAACCGCTCCGGATCGGATTGGAGCCGGCTCAGGGCGGGGATCGCGACCGAGGTGAGGGGCGTGTTCAGCTGCGTGGCGGGCTGGACGATCAGCCGGCTGGCGTTGGTGTAGTAACCGACGGCGGCGCCGCGTCGAAAGAGCGTCTTGATCTGCCGCACTCGCTGGGTAACCGTGGAGGAGCCGAGGCCGATGTCGATGAGGCGTTGTCGGATCGCTTCCAGCTCGGGAAGACCGAAACACTCAGCATCCGTCGGACCATTCATCTCGATCAGGGTCCGCGCAGCCGAACGCCAGCCTGAGAGGCTCGGGGCCGCGGTGCGGGCTTCAATCCATGGCCAGACTTCTGCGACCAGAATCGAAACACTGGGGGCGACGGCCCGATCCAATGGCCAGCGTCCGCCGGCCTGATCCCACTCGATGCGGAATCTTTCGTATGAGGCATGAGCCTCCGCGGGACAGGTTCCGAAGGAGCGGCGTCGGGCGCCACACTTCACAAAGAACCCGCCGGATTTTCGGCGGAGGAGACGGGGGGGTGGCTTTTGCGTCATCGGCGAAAGGCCTTTCTGAGTCTGGAACGGGTGCGCGCGCGCACCTGTTCAGATCTAAGGAAGCCTCGACGCCGCCGGAGCGGGTGACCCGTAAACCCTATGGCTAACGGGGACGCAAGATCATCGAGCGAACGTCCATGGGAGGACTCGAACCTCCAACCCCTGCCTTCGGAGGGCAGTGCTCTATCCAATTGAGCTACATGGACCGGGGCGACGAAACGGCTGGTCGCGATCGAACATTGTAATCCGGTCGAATGCGATCGTCGACCGGCCTGAAGCGGCTGGTCAGCCGCCGGCGGCGGCGCTGTTCGTCGCGGTCGCGGGTGGTTCGATGATCTCCATCAGGCCTTCGAGCTCGGCCTGCAGGAGCGAGCGCTCCCGGGCCAGATAGGCGGCGTCCGATCGGGCTTGCTCGAGCTCGGTCTCCAGCGCCGAGATCCGAGCGGCGCCGCTCGCGGCCATGGCCTCGAGGTCGACGATCGCGGCTTGGAGGTCCATGATCGACTCGGTTTCCGCCTCGGTGTCCGCCTTGGTGCTGACGGGCGTCTCGGCGGGCGCGACTCCGGCTGCGGGCGGCGGGAGGATCGTCGGCCGATTCGACGCGACCAACCAACCAAGGCCGACCAGCACCGCGACGACCCAGCCGGCGGCGGCGATCCGGATGGCCCCGGACGCGGCTGGTGCGGGCATGCGTTCGGTCGTGGAGCGCGTCGGGGTGTTGACTGCCCGGACCGCGGCGGTTTCCGGCACGACATCGGATTCAGCGGGTTCCGTCGTCACCGGGGCGGGCTCGATGACGGGCGTCGGCATCTCGTCCGCGATCGGCTCCGGGTCGGCCGCGGTGTCTCCCGTCGAGCGTGTCTCCGATTCGGCGACCGCATCCGCCACCGCGTCGGATGCCGCCTCGGGTTCGGGCGTGAGCGTCTTCGGCATCTCTACCGTGGTCTCGCCGAGTTCGTCGCCGAGCTCGTCGTCGGTGACAAGGGTGTCCGCCCGTTCGGTGGGTCCGACGTCCGAACGCGGCGACTGGACCTGAGGAATCGACGGTTGGTTGGTCGCGGCGTCGATGTTCTCTCGCGTCACCCGTGCGGCGGGATGCTGCGAGTTTCGATCCGTCGTCTCGGCGTCCGGCTTCCAGGTCATCGCCCAACGTCGCGCGGCGACCGGATTCGTCGCGATGGAGGGTGGCTCCGGTCGTTCGGTGGACTCGGTCGTGATCTCGGTCGGCGTCGTCGAGTCCGAATCCGTGGACAGGTCGAGTTCGAGTTGTTCGTGGTTCGATCCCGGCGCCGGGGCGGTGTCTGACTTCGGTGATGACGTGGTGGGCTTGAGGTCAGTCACGAGGGTTTCCAATCGGGCGGATCGAGGCGTCTTCGTCCGACGGCCGAGGGGGTGCACGGTCTGGCGGGGGTGATCCCGGACCCGGCCTCGAACCGCCTCGCGTGGGCCGATCGCCTCCGGTTCCACCGCGGAAGGCGGTGGAATCGAATCGACTGGCGCGGCCGAGGATGGTTCGAGCGATTCAGGCAAGGGATGGCGGCCGGAGCGGGGTCGAAGCATGGATCGCCGCGAGTCCGACCTCGCGGGTCTTTCCATGGGAGACTACGGGCCCGGTCGCGGGGTGCGACCGCACCGCCGTCCGATCCACATTTTCATGCCGTCCTCGAGGAGCGTCCGATGCGACTTGCCGAGTTCCAGCAGCTGATCCGCGACCGTTACCACGCCACCGACGCCGCCCGAGGGGTCCCGGGGACCTTCCTCTGGTTCAGCGAGGAGGTCGGGGAGCTCGCGGAGGCCTTCGGTCGACGGGAACGTGGGGATGGGGACGAGGAGAATCTCCGCGAGGAATTCGCCGACGTGCTCGCGTGGCTGACCACGCTGGCGAACATCTGCGAGGTCGACCTCGAAGCGGCGATCCGGGAGAAGTACCTGACGGACGGAGGGCCGAAAGGCGTCAAGTGATCGCCCGGTTCTCCAGCGGGGAGGACGCGCGGGCCGAAGATCACAAGCCTCGGTAGCGGTTCCGACCGCGTGATTCAGTTCTTCAGTCATGGTCCCCGTCGGAGTCGGCGACATGTGCGGCATCACCGGAATCATCGCGTGTGCGGATCGGGCCCCCTCGGCCGACGAGGCGACGCGGGCACGGATGCGCGATCGGCTCCGCCACCGCGGGCCCGATGGGAGCGGGGACTGGTCGGACGACGTCGCGTGGATCGGACATCGGCGGCTCGCCATCATGGATCCGCAGCACGGGCGGGAGCCGTTCGTACGGGGCACCGGCGACCACGTCACAGTGGTCGTCTTCAACGGCGAACTGCTGAATCACCGGGCGCTTCGCGTGGACCTCGAACGGGAGGGCGTCGCGTTCTCGACGAACTGCGACGCGGAGACCGCGGCGGCGGCGGTGCATCACTGGGGCGAGGACGCGCTCGATCGATTCCGCGGGATGTTCGCGATCGGCTGGTACCGGCCGCGGGAGCGGACGCTTCGGCTCGCCCGCGATCCCTTCGGGGTGGTTCCGCTGATGTGGACCTCGATTCCCGCGCACGGCGACGAGATCGTCTTCGCGAGCGAGATGACGCCGATCCTCGAGCATCCCGGATTCGTGCGACGCGTGGATCCGATCACCCTGTCGGGGTACCTCTCGACGATCCGGATCACCCTTGGCGACCGCACCATGGTGGACGGGGTGCGGACCGTGCGTCCGGGTGGTCTGGTCACGATCGACTGCCGCGAATCCCGACCCCGGGTCCACGATCGATGCTGGTGGACGCCGCCGGAGGCGACCGGTGACGTCACGGGTGACGCCGCCGATGACCTGGTCCGGAATGCGGTGATCGAGACGCTCGAGGCGCATCTCCAGAGCGACGTGGAACGCTGCGGACTCCTGTCGGGCGGCATCGACAGTGCCGTGCTCACGACCCTGATGAAGGCCCGGGTCGATCCGCTTCGCACCTTCACGGCGCTCGGAGGCGACGGTACCGCCGATCCCGACCGCGAGGCCGCCGCGATGATGGCGAGACGGCTCCGAACCGATCAGGTCGACGTCGCGGTCGCGGAGGCGACGGAAACGCCGATCGCGCGGTGGCGCCGGATGGTGCGATCGATGGGCGTGCCACTCGGTACGCCGAACGAGATCGCGATCAACGCGCTCGCGGAGGCGGTCTCGACCGCCGGCGTCAAGGTCGCCATCGGTGGCGAAGGCGCGGACGAGATCCTCGGTGGCTATGAACCGATACTCCGGCTCGTCGAGCAGATCGCGGGTGCCGATCCGGGGCCGGAAGTCGCCGCGGCCACGCTGCTCGAATCGGCCTCGTGGATCACCCCCGGTGCGAAGTCCACGGTGCTGGTCGATCGATGGGCGGACGCGATCGGTCACGACGCGGCCCTGATCGGCGAACTGGGGTCGGCGATCGATTCGGGTGGGAGTGCCGCCGAGCCGAGGTCGTATCTGCACTGGCTTCAGACCGTGAATCTCCCCGGCCTCCTCGGGCGGCTCAATGCCGCCTGCATGCTGGCCTCGGTCGAGGCGAGGCCGCCGTTCGCGGACCGACGATTCGCCGAGGCGGTCGCCCGGGTCGACACCGCGGATCTCTTCGGTCCGGAAGCGGATGGGACCTACCGAACCAAGACGGTGCTGCGACGCGCCTTTGCGAAGGAACTGCCGGCCGAGATCGTCGCGCGGCCGAAGGCGAGTTTCCCCACGCCGTTCGCGCCGTGGGCGGCGTCGATGCTCGCCGAACCCGCGGTCTCGGACGCGATTCGTCCCCTGGTCCGCCCCGAGGTGTCGTCGGCGCTGTGCGAGGATCCGGCGGCCCATCCGCTGCAGGCCTGGCCATTGGCGAATCTCGGTCTCTGGTCGGTCGAGACTGGAATCACGCTCGACCCATCGTGAACGAGTCCTCGGTAGGCTGCAGTCGTGACGACGCCCCTCCGACTTCGAATTCGAAACGCGGAAGCCACCGGTCTTGAAGAGGAGATCCGTGAATTCACCGCCCCGGCGATCTTCGGTCGCAGCCGGGACGTGGACGTGCTCCTGCTCGACCCCGGCATCTCGCGTCGGCACGCGTCCCTGCGTCCGGGAGAGGACGGCGGCTGGTCGATCGAGGATCTCCATTCCACACGGGGAACCTGGGTGAACGGGCGGCGACTCGCCCCGGGTGAGATCACGGCGATCGTCGAAGGGGATCTCCTCGAGATCAATCCATGGAGCCTGCTGGTGCTCGGTCGGGAGGCGACGGCCGGCGTCGTGCTGGATGACCGCGACGTCGGCGGCTCGATCGCCGAAGCGGTGTCCGATCCACAGTTGCGAGATCGCTTCGACGGCCTGGTGAGCGCCGTGCGACGGGCCTCGACCCGGACCGGCGAGGAGGAGATCTTCGGCGCTCTGCTCGAATGCCTGCTCGACGGTTGCGAACTCGATCGTGCGATGATCCTGCGGATCGAGGACGAGGTCACGCGGGCGGTGGCGATCCGGTCGTCGGAACGGTCCGAGGAGACCAGCCCGCGTCCGTTCTCCGCGACGCTGCTCAAGGCCTCGATCGAATCCGGACGAACGGTCCGGCTCGAGGAACATCCCGACGTCGATCAGGCGCAGAGTTTCGTGCTCGCGGGGGTGCGTGAAGCATTGTGTCGGTGCATCGACGTCGGAACGACCGAGGAGGGCGTCCGGCTCGCGGTCTACGCCGATTGCCGCATGGGCATCGCCGACGACGAGTTGGTCGCCTGGTTCGACGCCATCGCCGAGCTCTGTTCGGTCTCCATGCGGATGCAGCAGGGGCGGGTCGCGGAATCCGAGCGGGCGCAGATGGTGGCGGAGATGAACGCGGCCCGTGCGGTCCAGGAGGTTCTCCTGCCGAGCGAGTCCGGCTCGCTCGGGGATCTCTCGTGGCAGGTCGTCGCGATCCCGGGTCGCACCGTCGCGGGTGACCTCGTCGATGTGCGGCGAAACGGCGACGGCCTCCACGTGGTCCTCGGGGACGTGAGCGGGAAGGGCGCCCGGGCCGGCATGGTCATGGCGGGCACCCAGGCCTGCGCCGACACCCTCGCGGAATCAGGCCTCGCGCCGGCCGAGATCGTCGAGCGACTCGACGCCTGGGCGGTCCGGACCATTCCGGAAGCGTGCTTCATCACGCTCTGGTGTGGCCGGCTCGATGCGGACGGTGGCGTCGAATTCGTCGATGCGGGGCACGGGCTCGCCCTGGTGCAGCATGCCGATGGCTCGATCTCGCCGCTGGTCGGTGCCCGGCGACCCCCGCTCGGAATCGACGCGTTCCCCGCCGAGGCCTCGAAGGCCACGTTGCAACCGGGTGAGGCGCTGATCCTCTTCAGCGATGGCCTGGCCGAGGAACCGTCATCCAGTCGCGATGGCGATCGCTACGGGCTCGAACGCATCGAGGCGTCCATCGACGCCCATGGCGCTGATCCCGCCGCGATCCTCGCGGACCTCGTCGACTGGTGCGAGCGCGATCATTTCGACGACGACCTGACCGTGCTGGTCATTCGTCGCGCGGCGGACTGACGACGAGGCCCCGCGAATCCCCTGATGAACGCAAGGCAAGGCCCGCCCCGGGAGGGCGGGCCTTGACGTCGAGGACGATCTTCCGGGGCGGGTTCGTGGGGCACGCGGGTTCTGGTGATCCGCTCGTCCCGGCCGGTCAGTTCAGGTTGCAGTAGGTGTCGGCGAGCAGCACGCAGAACTCGTCCCAGTCACCGAGGCAGCAGAACGGTTCGAAGAGGCAGACCTGATCGCAGCATGCTTCGTCGCTGCAGAACGGCCCCTCGTGGGGAACGTTGCAGGGAAGCGTCTCGTCGGATCCGCAGGCGAGATCCGAGTTGCAGAGATCCTCGCAGGTCTCCGAGGCGATCTGGGCACAGATCGAATCCCAGGCGACGTCGCAGCACGCGGGGTCGATGTCGCAGACGTCCTCGCAGCAATCCGCGTCGCTGCAGGCGTGGGTGCCGTTGGGGAAGCAGCAGTCGCCGGCATCGGCGTCACCGCAGACCGGCACGGGGCAGGCGTCCTCGGGGCCGGTGCAGTCGGGGTTGCTTCGGGCCATGTTCGCGCAGACGAGGTCCCAGGTGACGTCACAGCAGAAGGAGTCCTCGAGGCAGACCGCGTCGCAGCAGTCCTCGTCGTCGCACTTCGGCGTTCCGTTGGGCAGGCAGCAGTCGCCGGCACAGGGGTCGCCGCAATCCCAGTTCGCGCCGCAGTCGCAGCGGGTGCTCTGGCGGGCGAGCTGGACGCATCCCAGATCCCAGGTGACGTCGCAGCAGAACGGGTCGTCGACGCAGACGTCGTCGCAGCATCGCTTGTCGTTGCAACTGGGCGTTCCGTTGGGCAGGCAGCAGTCGCCGGCCGGGAAATCGCCGCACTCCGGCGCCTCGCACGCGACGAGCGCCGCTTCCGCGCAGACACTGTCCCAGACGAGGGTGCAGCACAGGGGATCGGCGTCGCGGACCTCGACGCAGCATTCACCGTCGCTGCAGCCGGGTGACAGGTGGCGTGAGAAGCAGGATCCCGCCGTCTCCACACCCCAGCCGCGTCGGCAGCGGTCGAACGCGGTGGCCACGCAGAACGAATCCCACGTGTTCACGCAGCAGCTCGGATCGATCGCACACACCGCCTGGCAGCAGACGGAGTCGTCGCAGAACGGGGTCTCCGAGGACTGGAGGCATGATCCGGTGCTGAACGAACCGCACTGGAGTCCGCTTCCGCAGTAGAACTCGGCGAGGACGACGCACTCGGCGTCCCAGTTCACGGTGCAGCAGAGTTCGTCGACGTTGCAGATCGCAGCACAGCAGCTGGCGTCGTCGCAACCGGGCTTCGGGTCGTCTTCGGGCCGGGCTTCGAAGCAGCTGCCCTCGCAGGGGCACTGCCAGTCGTCCCCGCTCGGCGTGGAACTGGGAACGACGCAGAGGCTGATGCCGAGCACGGCGCAACTGTTGTCCCACTGGACGGTGCAGCAGGTCGGGTCGATGGTGCAGACCACGTTGCAGCAGGCGGCGTCGTCGCACATCGGCGTGGCCTTCGACCTCTGGCAGTCGCCGACGCCGGGGCACTCGTAGAGGCCGACGCAGACCGTGGCCGCGGCGTCGACGCACGCGGTGTCCCATCGCTGCGTGCAGCAGAATTCGAGGCCGGGGATCGAGCAGACCGCGGCCGAGCATTCGGGGTCGTTGCAGGCCGGCGTGAGGTGGAACTCGTCACACGGCTCGCGGGCGTTCACGATGAAGGGGATGTCGCAGACGGTGAAGGCCTGGGCTGCGCACATCGAATCCCATCGGACCTCGCAGCACCAGGGGTCGTAGTCCTCGCACACGCTCTTGCAGCAGGCGTCGTCGCTGCAGCCCGGGTCGGGGCTCGAGACGAAGCAGTTGCGGGCGGACGCGTCGCCGCAGGAGAGCGACCGGTCGCACAGCGCGGGGAAGAACGCCGCCGCGGCGACGCAGGATCCGTCCCAGGCCGCGAGGCAGCAGAACGGATCGACGTCGCAGACCGCCTCGCAGCAGTCCTCGTCGGAGCAGGCGGGGCCGGGATGCGGGGCGAGGCAGGAGCCGGAGTAGGCGTCGCCGCATTCGGTGCAGACTTCGCTGGCGAGTTGCACGCAGTCCTCGTCCCAGGCCTCGTTGCAGCAGAAGGGTTCCACCACGCAGACGCTCTCGCAGCAGGACTCGTCATCGCAGTAGGGATTCTCGCGGGGGACGTAGCAGCTTCCGGCGAGGATCTCGCCGCATTCCGGGAAGACCTGGGCGCAGAGGGTTTCGGCGCCGTCGGCGCAGACCTGATCCCAGAGCACCTCGCAGCAGAACGGATCGACGACGCAGACGGTGTTGCAGCAGCCGGCATCGGCGCAGCCCGCTGGATACTGGGCGAACGGGTCGCGCGGGGTGAAGCACGAACGATCGAACGGCCCGAACACGATCGTCTTCGGTCCGCAACTGCACACTTCGGAAAGGGTTTCGCAGCCCGCCGTCGCGAGGGTCGCACAGAGTTCATCCCATCGGACGTCGCAGCAGTAGGCGTCGTAGCCGCAGACGAGCTGGCAGCATTCCGCTTCACTGCAGTACGGGGTGTTGCTCTGGTAGCAGCAGCTGCCGACGCCGTCGGCGCCGCATTCGATCGGGGCCACGCCGGTGGATACCGCTCCGATGGTTCCGACGTCGCCGAACGCGAGATCGCGACTCGGAACCAGCTCGCACTGACGGCCGGCGAGTCGGACGCAGTCGGCGTCCCACTCGAGCGAGCAGCAGGTCGGGTCGAGATTGCACACCAGTTCGGAGCAGTACGCGTCGGCGCAGCCGAGGCCACCGTGGGGGCGAAGGCAAGGGCCGAGTCCGACGTTTCCGGGAACGGGTCGTCGGGTGAGTCGGGCGGCGACCTGGGCGCAGCCGGCGTCCCATTCGTCGCCGAGGAACTGGTCGACACAGTCGGGGTAGTTGACCGCGATCGTCGCCAGGGCGATCTGGATGTCCTGGAAGAAGGCGAGGTCACCGGCCGGAGCGCAATAGGTCGGGTCGATCTGGCAGAGCAGGATCCGGAAACGGTCGAGCTCGGCCTGGAAGGGCAGGGGGTTCTTCGGCGTCGGTTCGGGGATCGGACTGAGGAGGAAGGCTCGCGGCCGCACGTCGAAGGCGACGGCGTTCCCCTGGGTGAGCCAGAGGGTCGCGAACTGCGTGCAGGCTTCGTCCCAGAGGCCGCTGTCGCAGCACTCGGGTCGGAGGATGCAGACCTCCTCCTGGATCCTCGGACTGGTGCAGGGCGATTGGCAGTGGATCTTCGCGAGGGCGACACAGGCGTCGTCCCAGCCGGCCGTGCAGCAGGCGGGGTCGGCGACGCAGACGAGATCGATGCAGCGACCATCGGCGCAACCCGGCGTCGGATGGGCGGTGAGGCAGTCGTTGGGCAGCCCGCTTCCCGAGCCGAAGGGCTGGGCGTATTCGTGGATCCGCAACGCATTGCCGACATCCACCCGCGTATCCGGGCGGTCCGGCAGGCAGATCTCGGTCGCGATCGCGACGCAGGTGATGTCCCAGACATCGGTGCAGCACTGCGGGTCGACCTCGCAGACCGTGGCGCAGCAGGTGGTGTCGGTACAGCCGCCGGGGACCGGGTCGCCCGGATTGGCGGCATCGAAGCAGCTCTGATTGAGCGGATCACCACACACCGCGACGCAGGCGCCGTCCGATTCGTCGATCACGCAGGTCAGGATCTGCAGGTCGAACGTGTCCACGACGCCGTTGTCGTTGAAGTCGGCGCAGGGATTCTGCGGGATCTGTTCCCGGTAGACCTCGAAGAGCATGAGGTCGAGTGCGTTGAGGAGGCCGTCGCCGTTGAGGTCGCCACGGCATTCGCCGCAGAGGACCCAGTTGACCGGGATGGGCGGCGGCGGCGGGCACTGCTGCGCCTCAGCCGCGCGAACGCCGAATGCGAGAACGAAGCCGACGATCGCGGTGAGGATCGGCATGAACCCGGGGCGAAGGTGGATCGCCTCGAGGCGGCGGGTTTCGGATGAAGGCCATATGTCTGAAATTAGTTAGCGTTGTCGGTTAATACGATGCGGATGTGCGACATACGCTTCTTTCGTTTGGCAACCCCACCTCGAGCAGCTGCTTTGAAACGTTTAAGAGCCGGACCCATTTCGATGATCGCCTTATCAACGGTCAGATTGTCCGCAGACAAGTCGTGGTTGTTTTCAGCGTTCGCAATTGCTGACTGCAATGTCTTTGAAATCAGTGCCGCCGACTTTCGTGGAATAAACTTCAGCAGGTCGAGAGCTGCCGTGGCCTGTTTGCCGCGAATGGCACGGGCTACCTCGTTCACCTTTTTCGGTGACATGCGTGCGTATTTGGTTAGCGCTTGTACTTCCATTATATTAACTCCCTTGATTATTTGCTGCCACCGTGAGCCTTGAACATGCGCGACTGAGAGAACTCGCCGAGCTTGTGTCCCACCATGTTTTCCGTGACGTAGACGGGGATGAATGCCTTCCCGTTGTGTACCGCAAAATTTAGACCCACAAAATCGGGTGTAATTGTAGAACGACGTGACCAGG
>JAACEA010000295.1 GCA_009936695.1 Planctomycetia bacterium | reverse complement strand
TCCCCGTTCTTGCCGAGGATGGCGTCGATCGACTGCATGAACAGGAGGCGTTCTCCGTCGACGCACGCACCGAAGTGGAAGGGATCCTCCTCTTCGCGCAGCGAGGAAAGGCTGTCCAGGAGGTTCGTGGCCGTCTCGACGTCGATCAGGCCGTTCGCGATCGCGAGTTCCATCGTCTGGTCGGATCGCTGGTACATCGCCGCGCCGACGAGCGATCCGATGGCGGTGCCATCCTGGCCGGCATGGGCCGAGATTTCGTTCGAGGTACCGAGCCACTCGACCGCGGCGTCCACGTCGCCCGCGATGGTGGCGCGTCGGGCGAGGTGCGAGCTGACTCGGGAGATCTCCCGCATCGGCTTGAGATGCGGGAGCAGGACCATGAATCCATCGCTGAGATCGATTCCCGCGTCGAATCGCGGGGTACCCCGCAGATCTCGAATGAGCGGGGCGATCGACTCCGCCTTTTCGAAGTACCGGCGGGCCGCACCGCGAGGCGCTTCCAGTGGTCCATCCTGCCACTCGAAGATCGCGTCGTACTCGTCATCCGTGAAGAAGCCGGGAGACCGGGCCCCCTCCGGATCGTCCCAGTTCGGGCTGATGACGTCGAAGAGCCTTCGCCAGGCGTCGTAGGCGTTCTCGTCCTGCGCGGTCGCGGTCGGGGCCACGATCGATGCGACCACGACCAGCGACGCGACGACCGACCCGAGCTTCGTGACCATCGCGAATCGAAGCGATCGGGAAGGTGTGTCGCGCATGGTCGGAGCCTCCGTCTGGTTCGCTGGATTCGATCACGCCGTTGCTGACCGGTGCGATCCGGATCTTCCGTCATTCATGAAATGGCGAGGATCGGTTCCCGGTGTCCGCTCACCAGCCCGCGGGTCGGCCACCCTTCCGCGGGTCGCTGGCCGGTTCGAGTCCGTCCTCGTGCACCACGATCGCCTGTACGACGCCGACCGCACCGGTCTTCTCGACGGTGTGACCGACCGCCTCGAGTTCCGGGCGGAGCTCGACGATCCCATCTTCGAGTCGAAGCGTGTCGGGGTTCCACTGATGATGGAGGCGGGACGCGTTCACGGCGTCGGCTGCGGACCGACGGCCATGCAGGACCTCGAGGATGACCTGCAGGGTGCCGGTGATGATCCTCGGTCCACCGCTCGCGCCCGCGGTCATGCTGGTGCGACCGTCCTTCACGAGGATCGTCGGCGACATGCTCGAGAGCGGTCGCTTTCCCGGTTCGGGGAGATTCCGGTCCGACTGCCGAAGCCCGAAGAGATTGGCCTCTCCGGGAATGGTGGTGAAGTCGTTCATCTCGTTGTTCAGGACGATTCCGAGCCGCGGCACGGCGAGGAGGGAACCGAAACTGCCGTTGATGGTCTGGGTGCACGCGACGGTCATGCCATCGGCGTCGATGATGCTGAAATGGCTCGTGCCGGTGTCGCGAAGCAGGTCGGCCGTGCCACGCGATTCGATCACGCCACACGCCTCGGCCGGCATGATCGCATCGAGGTCGATCCGGTCGGCGGCCGCTTCGATGGCGGCGGCGTCCAGGAGCGCATCCACCGGAACGTCGACGAAGTCCGCATCGGCGAGATGCCGGGCGCGATCCGCGAACGCGTGCCGCATCGACTCGGTGAGCAGGTGTGAATACCGGGCGGAGCCCGGCATGGGGGCGCCCGCCGAAGGAAGCCGATGCCGCATCATCGAGAGGACCTGGGCGATCGCGATGCCCCCGGAACTCGGCGGCGGCATCAGGATCGCGTCACATCCGTCGAACGCGTCGCGGATGATCAAGGGGGTTCGCCAGGCGACCCGGTAGTCCCGCAGGTCCGCCGGTTGCAGGACGCCGTCGTAGGCACGGTCGACTCCGGCCACGAGATCCGCGGCCCCGTCGGGTCCGGACCAGGCGGCCAGACCTTCCCGGCCGAAGCGTTCGAGGAACACCGCGAGCTCGGGCTGCCGAATCACGTCGCCCGTCTCGAGGTCGCCGCTGCCGCAGAGACGGTTCCAGACCCAGCGGCTCGTGGGTCTGAGATCGGGATGTC
>JAACEA010000294.1 GCA_009936695.1 Planctomycetia bacterium | reverse complement strand
GTGGAACCCGAACACAATCTCGTCGCCCAGCAGATCCACCTGCTCGCTGCCGACGGATTGAACGTCGACGTCACCGACGACGCGGTCGAAGCGATGGCCGAACTCGCCGCCGACGCCAATGAACGCCTGGAGAACATCGGAGCCCGACGACTCATGACCGTGATCGAACGGACTTTCGAGGAGATCGCGTTCGACGCCTCTGACCGAGTCGCTCGCGGCGATCGGGCGATGACGGTCGACGCCGCATTCGTCCGGGCCCGCGTCGAACCCGCGTTGTCCGACGACGACCTCGGCCGCTTCGTGCTCTGATGTCCAGATCCTCCCGGGAAACCGATCCGATGACGGATGCCTCCACATCCACTCGAAGAACGGCGCTGGTGACCGGCGCCAGCGCCGGAATCGGCGAAGCCTTCGCCGAACACCTGGCGGCCCGCGGCTTCGACCTCGTGCTCACGGCCCGACGACTGGAGGTGCTGCGCGAGGTCGCGGAGGGGATTCAACGACGACACGACGTCGACTGCCGGGTGATTCCCGCCGATCTCGCGGATCCCGAGGCGCCGCGACGGATCTTCTACGAACTCGCCCGCGACGAGATCGAGATCGACGTGCTCGTGAACAACGCGGGTCACGGACTCCGGGAGACGCTGCTCACCCAGGACTGGCGGGAGGTGGCCGACTTCATGGAGGTGATGAGCGTCGCGTGGCTCCATTTCATGCAGCTCGCGATGCCGTCGATGATCGAACGCGGCTGGGGACGCGTCGCGAACATCGCCTCACTCGCGGCCTTCGCCCCGGAATCACCCGGAAGCCTGTACTCGGGCATCAAGGCCCAGATGGTCTCGACCAGCCGCGGGATGAGGAACCTCGTCCGCGGATCCGGCGTCCACGTGACCGCGATCTGTCCCGGGTACACCCACACGGAGTTCCACGCTCGACTCGGCATCGCGGACCTCGCCCAGAAGATGCCGAAATGGATGTGGCAGAATCGCGACGAGGTCGTCGCCGAGGGCTGGCGGGCGTGCGAGCGGAATCGACCGGTCGTGGTCACCGGCGCGGTCAACAAGATCCTGCGATCGGTGCTCGCGGTCACCCCGACCCGACTGGTCGAACGCCAGATGTTGAAATCGGTCGCCGACGTTCGCTCACGCGGACGAGGCTGAAACGGAATCCGACCGGGGCTCCGCCCGCCAGCGAGGCCAGAAGGCCAGGAACCGCGGGTCGTTCCTCGAATCGAATCGAAGTCGGACCGTACGTCGCTCGCTGATGATGCGGAGGTCGATCCGATCGTTCGAACCGGCTTCGTGGAAGACCGAGGTGACGCACTCGGAATTCACTCTGGTGCCTCCGACGGAAGTCGTCACGGTCCCCGGCTCGATCTCGATCCAATCCGACGCGGCCCGGGGCGTCCGGCCAGAGAGACGCTGAAGAAACGCGCGTGACCAGGATACGGACGGTGCAATCTGCGGCGACGCGGGACATCCGGTCTCGATCGTCGTCTTCATCATCTCCACCGGCTCCGACTCCATGTCGAACAATGATTCCAACCTCTTGTCGACGATCCATCGGCATCCCGTGTGGCTGGCGATCGTTTCCGCGGAATACTCGACTTCATCTCGAAGCAGTGCTTCCGCCAGCGGCCCCCGTTCGCCGTTCGGTAACGGAAAGACCGCGATCGTCTGACGCATCTGACTCCATTCCGAGGCGAGCGGATCCGACGAATCGAGGCATTCGTGATCCACGCTCGAAACGAAGCGTTCGGAATCGAGCACGATCCGATCCTTCCGGATCGTGGCGATCGTGGCCGGAGCAATCACATCCGTCGGCTCTGCAACCTCGGGCGGGCTCTTGAGATCTTTCAGGCTCGAAGTGTTCATGCGCGGAACCTCGGAGGGAGTCGACTACCGCTGCACTCAGTCTAACGCGTGACACTTCAGGGGCCAAACATCCAGCGCCGAGGACCTCACCGCGGAGATCGTAAGTCTCATGAAGAACCCGACTTCTCCTCCAGCAGAAGCGATTCGAAGAGCCCCAGGGGGGGCGCCGCACCAGTCCATGCA
Organism: Planctomycetia bacterium; assembly: GCA_009936695.1. GTDB lineage: Bacteria > Planctomycetota > Phycisphaerae > Phycisphaerales > SM1A02 > UBA12014. The sequence continues at coordinate 179 of JAACEA010000294.1, read as the reverse complement.
TCGAATTGCGCTTCAGCCTGCCTTCGGAACATCTCGAGACCTTCAATCGCCGTGGCATGTCGGGTTTCCGCGATCCGGAGCAAGGGCGTCCTACGCGGCGCGTAGACGGTATCCATGACGACGAACCGTTCGGGGAATCGGGTGCCCTTGGCGATGCATGCATCCTCGGCGTTCGAGCC